>JAIFMA010000062.1 GCA_020048795.1 Rhodoferax sp. | reverse complement strand
TGCTGCGGCAAGAGCCTGCTGGCGCAACCCTATGGATGGTGCTGCTGACGCAGCCCGGGCAGGACACCCAGGCACCTGAGGCCTTTGCCGCCGGTGCCGACGACTGTTTGCCAGGCACCGCCGCACCCGGCGAACTGCTGGTGCGCCTGATGGCCTGGCAGCGTGTGGTCAATTTGCATCGGCGCATTCAGCGTGACCAGTCGAACCTGCAGCACTTTTCGGCCGAGTTTGCCAAGCTCAACCAGCGCATGGAAGAAACCCGCCAAACAGGGCTTGAAAACCAGCAGCGCCTGGAGCTGGCACTCAGTGGCAGTGACCTTGGCTGCTGGGACTGGGATATTGCCAGTGGCCAGGTTGTGCTCAACGAACGCTGGTGCTCGATGCTGGGCTACCGCTTCCAAGAAATTGTGCCCACCCTGGCGACCTGGCGCCAGCTCTCCCACCCGGATGACGTGGGCCGGGTGGAGCGTGCCATGAAACGCCATCTGAGCAGCAAAACCCCGGTGTACGAGAGTGAACACCGGCTGCGGCACAAGGACGGCCACTGGATCTGGGTGCTCGACCGGGGCCGGGTGGTGGCGCGCGACAGCGCCGGTGTTGCACTGCGTGTGGTCGGCACCCACATGGACATCACCGCACGCATACTGGCGCAACAAGAACTGCAGTGCAACCATATTTTGTTGCAAAGCATCCTGGAAAATATCCCGGTCGGTTTGAGCGCGTTTGATGCCAATCTGACGCTGATCGCCAAAAATGAGCTGTTTCAGCGCAATCTGGATTTGCCCGATGCCTTGTTTGCAGAAGGTGTCACCAGCTTCGAGCACATCATCAGGTTCAATGCGGCACGAGGCGAATACGGCGCGTGTGATCCCGATGCCATGGTGGCAAAACTGGTTGAGCAGGCCCGCCATACCGTGGCCCACCAGTTCGAGCGCGTCCGTGCCAATGGCACGGTGCTGGAGATACGCGGTGCGCCCATGCCCGGCGGGGGCTTTGTCACCATCTACGCCGACATTTCAGAGCGTAAGCGTGCCGCCGCCCAGGTCCAGCACAGCACCCAGTTGTTGCGGGGCGCGATCGACTCGATTGACGAGGCCTTTGCGCTGTTTGACCCACAGGACCAGCTGGTTTTCTGCAACGAAAAATACCCCAAGCTCTACGCCCTGTCGGCCGACCTGATCAAGCCGGGGGCAAGTTTTGAGCACATCCTTCGCGAGGGTGTGCGCCGGGGCCAGTACCCCGATGCCATTGGGCGCGAGGAGCAGTGGGTGGTCAACCGGCTGGCGGCGCACCGGGCTGCCAATGCCTCGGTGGTGCAGCGTCTGGACGATGGGCGCGTCCTGCGCATCATTGAGCGCAAGTTGCCCGATGGCAGCACCGTGGGTTTTCGCATCGACATCACCGATCTGGTCCGGGCCACTGAAGAGGCCCAGGCCGCCAACCTGGCCAAGAGCCGCTTCCTGGCCACCATGTCGCATGAGATCCGCACGCCAATGAATGGCATTCTGGGCATGGCGCAACTGCTGATGCGACCCGAGCTAGGCGAGCGTGATCGTCTGGAGTACGCCCGCACGGTGCTGAACTCGGGGCGTTCGTTGCTGACCTTGCTCAACGACATTCTGGATCTGTCAAAAATCGAGGCTGGGCGCTTTCAGCTTGACCTGACCGGGATCAACCCAGTGCAGTTGCTACAGGAAACCCGTACGCTGTTTTCCGGTGCCGCCAAAAACAAGGGTTTGCGGCTCGACTGCCAGTGTCATCCAGACCTGGCACCGATGTATCAAACCGACGGCCATCGGCTGCGCCAAATGCTGGCCAACCTGGTCGGCAATGCCATCAAGTTCACCCTCAGCGGCCATGTCCTGATAGAAGCACAAGAGCTGCAACACGACGATACCAGCGCGCTGCTGGAGTTTTCTGTCACTGACTCGGGTATTGGCATTGCCGCTGACAAGCAGGCGTCGTTGTTTGAAGCCTTTTCCCAGATCGATAGCTCCACCACGCGCGAGTTTGGCGGTTCGGGTCTGGGCCTGTCCATCGTCAGCCAGTTGGCGCGTTTGCTGGGGGGTGATGTCGGTGTGCAAAGTGAGCCGGGCAAGGGTTCCCGATTCTGGTTCCGGGTGCGTGCTGGCCTGCGCCAGGCCGACGCTGCCAGCCAACTGCTGTCAGCCCCGCTGCACCAGACCGGCAAGATCGCGTCGCCACAACTCAAGGGCCTGGTGTTGGTGGCTGAAGACAACGCGGTCAACTGCATGGTCATTGAAGGTCTGCTGCAAACCCTCGGGCTGACGGTGCAACTGGTGGATAACGGGCAGCAGGCGGTCGATCGGTTGTTGCAGGGCCCACCACCGGATGTGGTGCTGATGGATTTGCACATGCCGGTGATGGATGGCTACACCGCCACTGAGCGCATTCGTCAAACCGAGCGCGACAAGCTGCGGCCACGCGTGCCAATCATTGCACTGACGGCCGATGCTTTTGAAAATGATCATCAGCATTGCCTGGCGGTTGGCATGGACGGCTTTCTGACCAAGCCGGTGACGCTCGAGGACCTGAGAGCGG
Source organism: Rhodoferax sp. (assembly GCA_020048795.1). GTDB lineage: Bacteria > Pseudomonadota > Gammaproteobacteria > Burkholderiales > Burkholderiaceae_C > Rhodoferax. The sequence goes on along the minus strand of JAIFMA010000062.1, from coordinate 6,234 downwards.
CGCTGGCCCGATGCTTACCCGGCGTGGTGCCCGATGCGGCAGAAGCGTCATCGCCTGGGCCGGTGCCAGAGCCCGATTGGCCACACCTGCAGAAGCTGCTGGATGAAACCCAGGAACTGCTGTCACGACAAAAATTTGATGCGATTGAAAGCTTCGCTGCATTACAAAGCGCGGCTGGTGCAACCACCCTGGGCAGCCATTTGAACGAAGTTGCGCCGCTGATCACAAGCCTGCGCTTTGAAGAAGCGCTGGCACGATTGCGCCAATTGCGAGCTTTGTGCTAACCCTGTTATCCTGAAGCCCCATGGAAAATCCCAAACCAACAATCCTCGCCATCGATGACACCCCGGCCAACCTGTTGACCCTGGGGGCGGCGTTGAAAGATGAATTTGACCTGCAGATCGCCACATCTGGCGAGATGGGCATTCAGCTGGCGCTGCAAAATCCGCCCGACCTCATTTTGCTGGACATCATGATGCCCGATATGGACGGGTTTGAAACCTGTCAGCGGCTCAAGGCCGAGCCTTCGCTGCACAATATTCCGCTGATTTTTGTCACCGCCTTAGACGAGCTCGATTCCGAGATCAAGGGCTTGGCCCTGGGCGCGGCCGACTACATCACCAAACCGATTCAGGTGGAAACAGCGCGCCAACGCATTCACAACCTGCTTGAGCGTGAGCAATTGCGTCGTCAGGTGATGACCCAGCGCGACCAGCTGGCTGATGAAATCACGGTACGCAAACTCGCGCAGGCCAGGTTGCAGCTCAGCGCCGGTGTGTTCTCCAGCGCCCGCGAAGGTGTCATCATCACCAAACTCAATGGTGACATCATCGATGTCAATGAGGCGTTCACCCGCATCACCGGCTTCAGCCATGACGAGGCGGTGGGCCGGAACCCGAGCTTCCTGAGCTCGGGGCGACAGTCCAAAGAGTTCTACCAGAACATGTGGGAACGGCTCACCAGCCAGGGGCATTGGTATGGCGAAATCTGGAACCACCGCAAGAGCGGTGATGTTTTTGCCGAAATGCTCACCATCACCACGGTTTTTGATGCCCACGGCCAGGCGCAAAACTATGTGGCTCAGTTCTCGGATATCACCGACTACAAAGAGCGGCAAAAAGAGCTCGATCACATTGCGCATTACGATGTTTTGACCGGGCTGCCCAACCGGGTGTTGCTGGGAGACCGGTTGCGTCAGGCGATGATGCAATCAGTACGCCGCGGCCAGCAGCTGGCGGTGATTTTTCTCGATCTGGACGGCTTCAAGCTCATCAATGACACACATGGCCATGAGGCCGGTGATCTGCTGCTGATGACCCTGGCCAAGCGAATGAAGCGGGCACTGCGCGAGGGTGACACGCTGGCACGCGTGGGTGGCGACGAATTTGTCGCAGTGTTGCCCGACATGGACGATACCGCCTCGAGCATGCCCCTGCTCACCCGCCTGCTTGAAGCCGCTTCGCTGCCGGTGCAGTTGGTCAATGTGGACTTGCGGGTGTCGGCCAGCCTGGGTGTGACGTTTTATCCGCAAACCATCGACATCGATGTCGACCAGTTGCTGCGCCAGGCCGATCTGGCCATGTACCAGGCCAAGTTGGCTGGCAGAAACCGTTTTCATGTGTTTGAAAACGCCCAGAACAGCGGCCTGCGCAGCCACCACGACAGCATCAAACGCATCCGCAAGGCCTTGTCGTCCGGCGAATTGATGTTGCACTACCAGCCCAAAGTGAATATGCGTACCGGGCAAGTCATCGGGGCTGAAGCACTGGTGCGCTGGCAGCACCCGGAACAGGGCCTGCAAATGCCGGCCTCGTTTTTGCCAACCGTTGAAAACCACCCGGTGGCCATTGATCTGGGTGAGTGGGTGATCGAAACCGCGCTGGCGCAGATGGACACCTGGCAGGACCAGGGTTTCGAGCTGCCGATAAGCGTCAACGTGGGTGGGCGTCAGCTGCTACAGATCGACTTTGTCCAGCGGTTGCGCGAGATGTTGGACAGGCATCCCAAAGTCAAACCGGGTAGCCTTGAAATTGAAGTGCGGGAAGCCAGCGCGCTCGATGACATTGCCGGTGTGGCCCAAGTCATTCAGCAATGCAGTGCGATGGGAGTTGTCTTTGCCCTGGACGACTTTGGCACCGGCTACTCGTCATTGACTTGTCTGAACCGCTTGCCGGTGGCGATTCTCAAAATGGACCAGAGTTTCGTGCGCGACATGCTGGTGGATCAGGATGACCTGACCATTCTGGAGGGCATGATCGGTTTGGCACGGGCGTTTCATCGGCAGGTCATCGCCGAAGGTGTCGAGACCATTGCCCACGGCGTGCTGTTGCTCAAACTCGGCTGTGACCTGGCCCAAGGGTTTGGCATTGCCCGGCCCATGCCAGCGCGGGATCTGCCGCCCTGGGTGGCCCAGTGGCAACCCGATCCGGCCTGGTCGTCGCCAGAGCCGCTGCCGGATCCCGGCTGAATCCGATACTTTCACATATTTTTCGGCTCTAGCCCTTATCCCGATTGCGCTGGAAGCTACAAATAGGGAAGCATTTTTGTGAGTCTCCATCATGCTTGATCTGTTGATTCAAAATGCCGCGCTGCCTGACGGGCGTTGCCATATGTCAGTGGCCGTGCGCGGCGGAAAAATCGTTGAAGTGACCGCGGCGCTGAACGCGCCAGCGCTTCAAACGGTCGATGCCCAGGGCTTTTTGCTCAGCCCGCCGTTTGTGGATGCCCACTTTCACATGGATGCCACGCTCAGCTACGGCCTGCCACGCGTCAACCAGTCGGGCACGCTGCTTGAAGGCATCGCGCTGTGGGGCGAACTCAAACCCCTGCTGACCCAGCAGGCACTGGTTGAGCGCGCCCTGGCCTATTGCGACTGGGCGGTGGCCAAGGGCTTGCTGGCGATTCGCACCCATGTCGATGTGTGTGATGCGCGGCTGCTGGCCGTCGATGCGCTGCTGCACGTCAAGCGGCAGGTGGCACCTTACATCGACCTGCAACTGGTGGCTTTTCCGCAGGACGGTGTGCTGCGTGCCCCCGGCGCGCTGGACCAGCTCAAACGCGCGCTGGACCAGGGTGTGGATGTGGTCGGTGGCATTCCGCACTTCGAGCGCACCATGGCAGACGGGGCGGCCAGCGTCAAACTGCTGTGCGAGATAGCGGCCGAGCGCGGTTTGCGGGTGGACATGCATTGTGATGAGTCGGACGACCCGCAGTCGCGCCATGTTGAAACGCTGGCATTTGAGACCCAGCGCCTGGGGCTGTGCGGCCGGGTGACCGGCTCGCACCTGACCAGCATGCACAGCATGGACAACTACTATGTCAGCAAGCTCATCGCCCTGATGGCCGAGGCCCAGTTGCACGCGGTGGCCAACCCGCTGATCAACATCACGCTGCAAGGCCGCCACGACAGCTACCCCAAACGCCGTGGCATGACGCGCGTGCCCGAATTGTTGGCCGCCGGCATCAACGTGGCGTTTGGCCACGACTGCGTGATGGACCCCTGGTACAGCCTGGGCAGCGGCGACATGCTGGAAGTCGCCCACATGGGCCTGCACGTGGCGCAAATGACCAGCCAGAGCGCCATGCGCCAGTGTTTTGACGCCGTCACCGTCAATGCCGCACGCGTCATGGGGCTGGAAAATTACGGACTGGCAGCGGGCTGTAACGCCGATTTTGTGCTGCTGCAGGCGCGTGACCCGGTGGAAGCCCTGCGCCTGCGCGCCAACCGGTTGAAAGTGTTTCGCCGGGGCGTGCTGCTGGCCGAGTCAGCGCCAGCCAGCACGCAATTGCACCTGGTCGGGCGGCCGGTGCAGACATCGTTTCAGACCCGCTGATCGGTCCGGCAGATCACCGGTTTCTTGCTGCCACTTCCAGAGTCGCCATGTGCCCGCTGCTGGTGCGGTCGCCTCCATCGGGTCGCTGCGATGCCCGAAAAGCCAACGGTGTCATGCCCGCGTCCTTGCGGAAGAATTTCACGAAATTGGTCGCCTCCTCAAAGCCCAATTCGTGGCCAATGGCCTGAACCGCCAGGGTGGTGTGGGCCAGCAAACGCTTGGCCTGTAGCACCAGGCGCTGGTTGATCACGGCTTTGGCAGGCACACCGGCTACGGCCAGACACACCCGGCTTAAGGTTTTTTCACTCATGCCCAGGGCGCTGGCATAGTGCTGCACCTGGTGGCGGGTGGCGAAGTCGCGGTCCAGCAGGTGGCGAAAGCGCCTGAAGTTGGCCTGCTCGGCCAACTGGCAATCGCCCAACCCGGCACCGGGCGATTGCCACATGGACAAGCGCAGCAGCGTGCTGGCCAGTTGAAGGCGCAGCAACTCGTTGCGCAGCGCCACATCGTCGGTCAGGGCTGTGTCGTGCTGCACCTGCTGCAGGCTGCGCTGCATCCAGTCGTGCTGATCAGCCGACAGCGACCGCAGACAGGCCAGGTCTTCGACGCTTCGCAGCAGGTCAAACTGATTCACCGCGCGGCTGCCGCCTGCTGCGCTCAAGCTGTCAGGGCGAAACACCAGCAGCCAGCCGCCCCAGGGTTGCGAGAAGTCGTAGCGAAAAACCTGGCCCGGACGCACCAGCAGCCAGTCGCCGGCCTGAGCCGCAAAACCGGAAAAATCAACCATCGGCCGGGTGTGCCCTTCAAGCACCCCGAGGAGGCGGTAAAAGTCAGCCCGCTGCAGCTTTTCAAAGTGCTGCGCCGGGGCGCGCTGGCGCAATTCGGCAATGGTCATGGCCTCGACACCCAGGCGCGTGTCGCGCGGCGGGTTAAAGCCCACGCTGGTGATGCCGGGTGTCTTGGTCATGGCAAGATTTTGTCCGATTTTCATCATCATCAGTCCGGATTTGACCTCGTGCGCGTGGCTGCGATGCGGGAAACTTTGGCATCCCCTTTTTTTTCATTCACCCACTCTGATAAGGATCACCATGCCACAGCTCACTTGCCGATGCCCACGTGCCGCCGCCCTGGCGCTTGCCGCCCTTGCCGTCACCTCCGCCTGGGCGCAATCCATGACCACGGAACAAGCGCGCAAGCAGATCGCCCCGTTTTACGACATGCTCAACCAACCCGCCACCAAAGACCTCAAGGCTTTGTCCGAGCAGGCCTTGTCGCCTGACTGGAAGTCGTATTCCAGCGAAACCGACTTCAAGGGCCGCGACGGCTTTGTTGCGCAGGTGGGCGGTTTTGGCAAGCTGATTCCTGACCTGAAGTGGGACATCAAGGACGTGCTGGTTGACGGCAACCGCATCATCGTGCGCAGCGAAGCCAGCGGCACGCCGGTGGGCCCGTTGTTTGGCGTGCCACCCGGCGGCAAGAGCTTCAAGATCATGACCATTGACATCCACACCATCCAGAACGGCCGGGCCATCACCGCGCACCACGTGGAAGACTGGGCCGGTGCCTTGCGCCAGCTCTCGGCCAAATGATTTTTCAACCCACCGTTCGGAGAACACCATGACCCATGACGAAGTACACGCCATCGTGGCGCCGTTTTACCGGCAGGCGCTGACGGTCAATCAAGAGACCACCCCTGCGGCGGTGCTGGAAAAAATTCTGGCCGACAGCTTTCAGTCGATCAACAGCCAGGAAATCAAGGACAAAGCCACGCTGATCAGGCAAGTGGGCTTTTTCTGGCAGCTCATCCCCAACCTGGTATGGGAGCCCAAAGACCTGGTGATTGGCGTGGACGGCAAAAAAGTTGTGGTGCGCTCGGTGGCCACCGGCTCGCCCAAGGGCAGCTTCATGGGCCTGGAGTTGGATGGCAGCAAGTCGTTCAAGATCGACACCACCGACATCCACGAAATCGACAACGGCCAGATTGTGCGTGTGCATCACCTGGAAGACTGGGCCACCGGCATCAAGCAGCTCAAAGGCTGACCCATTGCCGCAGCATTCTTCAGGTTCCGACATGAAATTTTGGACCCAAGCGCCCGGAGTCAGGGCCATGGCCTTGTTTAGCAACACATAAACAGCGGACGATATGCTTTGAAGCATACTTGTCACTGTTAGTCTTGCTTCACAACGATCACTGAGGAATAAGTCATGTCCCAAACCTGGAAATTTGAAACCAAATCGGTCCACGCGGGCTACTCGCCCGACCCCACCACCAAGGCTGCAGCGGTGCCGATCTACCAGACCGCCGCTTATGCCTTTGACAGCGCCCAGCATGGTGCCGATCTGTTTGACCTGAAAGTGGCCGGCAACATCTACACCCGCATCATGAACCCGACCAATGATG
>JAIFMA010000207.1 GCA_020048795.1 Rhodoferax sp. | reverse complement strand
CACCGCATAGACCTGACGCCTGATGGTGTTGCGTGTCACGGCCCGCTTGGCCCAGCGCTTGGGCACCATGGCACCCAGCCAGACATCGCGTTGCGCAAACAAGGGCTGCTCGCCGTCTGGCCCTGCCCGAGGATCTGTCAGCACCACGCGATGCAGCGCAAAGTGCGGTGTCCGGGCCACGGTACCGCCCCCCAATACCGCTTGAAACTGCGCACGGGTCTTGAGTCGTTGCAAAGCTTGCCTGCACCCACCAATGATCAGACGGCCAGGCGCTTGCGACCCTTGGCGCGACGCGCATTGATCACGGCGCGGCCGCCGCGGGTCTTCATGCGAACCAGAAAACCATGGGTACGGGCGCGGCGGATTTTGGAGGGCTGGTAAGTGCGTTTCATTTTTTGAAATCCTAAGTGACTCTTGGGGACGACCTAAGCCGATGTCAGTGATGATGACCCGGCTCATATCGGTGTTCAGTTTCTCCTGAATGATTCAGGGAACCGCGGATTATCGCAAACTTTGAATAGCTGATCCGGCAGATCCCCAGGCGACACGTTTTCCTGCCCGATGACAGACCATCTTTTTTGCCGTCCCCTGGTGTGGATAAGCCTTTGATAAACTAGAATTTCTCAGGCCAGAAATTACAACTATCCACAGAAATTGACCACACAATGACCGAGGGACCCTTCCCCACGCCAGACGCAACACAGGCGCAGGCGGCCCCTGATTTTTGGCAAGCCTGCATTGATCAACTGGCCCAGGAGTTGCCAGAGCAGCAGTTCCTGACCTGGATCAAACCACTTTCGGCCCAGGTTTCCGACGATCTGTCCAAGGTCACGCTGTTTGTCGCCAACCGTTTCAAACTGGACTGGATTCGTGCCCAGTACAGCGCCCGCCTGGCCTTGCTGATGGAGCGCCTGACTGGCCAGCCGGTGGTAATTGAGTTAGCGCTTGCCCTGCGGGAACCCGTTGCCAGAAGCCAGCCGGCACTCAAATCACAAACGCTGATCGCGGACGAATCGATGCTTCGTGGGATGCTGCCCCACAGCGTGGAGCCCCTCAAAAGCCGCCTCAATACCGCGCTTACCTTTGAGGCCCTGGTGGAGGGTAGCGCCAACCGCATGGCGCGTGCCGCTGCGATGCATGTGGCCGGCATGCCGGGGCATCTTTACAACCCCTTGTTCATGTACGGTGGCGTGGGTCTGGGCAAGACCCACCTGATGCACGCCGTGGGCAACCAGTTGGTCAGCGAGCGTCCCAACGCCAAAGTTCTCTACATCCACGCCGAGCAGTTTGTCACCGATGTGGTGAAAGCCTATCAACGCAAGGCGTTTGATGAATTCAAGGAGCGTTACCACACGCTGGACCTGCTGCTGATTGACGACGTGCAGTTTCTGGCCAACAAGGAGCGCACGCAGGAAGAGTTTTTTTACGCCTTTGAGGCACTGCGCGCCAGAAAATCGCACATTGTGATGACCAGCGACACCTATCCCAAGGGCCTGGCCGACATCCACGAGCGTCTGGTCTCGCGTTTCGACTCGGGGCTGACGGTGGCCATTGAGCCGCCAGAACTGGAAATGCGCGTGGCCATCCTGATCAACAAGGCCCAGGTGGAAGGCATTGTGATGCCAGAGGAAGTGGCCTTTTTTGTCGCCAAAAACGTGCGCTCCAACGTGCGCGAACTCGAAGGTGCACTGCGCAAGATCCTGGCCTACTCGCGCTTCAACCAGAAAGAAATTTCCATCATGCTGGCGCGGGAAGCCCTGCGTGACCTGCTTACCATCCAGAACCGGCAGATTTCGGTAGAAAACATCCAGAAAACGGTGGCCGACTACTACAAGATCAAGATTGCCGACATGTACTCCAAAAAACGCCCGGCCAGCATTGCCCGGCCGCGTCAGATTGCCATGTATCTGGCCAAGGAGCTGACCCAAAAGAGCTTGCCGGAAATCGGCGAGTTGTTTGGCGGACGTGACCACACCACGGTGCTGCACGCGGTGCGAAAAATTGGCGGCGAGCGTCAGCAGATCACCGAACTTAACCAGCAGTTGCACGTGCTGGAACAAACGCTCAAGGGTTGACCTGAAATGAGTGGGAAAATGTCAACCAGCTCATCGCCCTGCCGGGCCACTTTGCCAAGCCGCCAACCAATGACCAATGACTAAATGAGGAAGACATGATTGTTCTCAAAGACACCCAGGACAAAGTGCTGTCCGTGCTTCAGGCCGTCTCCGGCATTGTCGAGCGGCGCCACACCTTGCCGATTCTGGCCAATGTACTGATCCGCAAGACCGGTGAATCGATCCAATTGACCACCAGCGACCTGGAAATCCAGATCCGCACCACGGCGCAACTCGGCGGCGACGAAGGCGACTTCGCGACCACCGTGGGTGCGCGCAAGCTGATTGACATCTTGCGCAGCATGCCCTCAGATCAGACGGTGTCACTTGAGTCGAGTGCCGCCAAGCTGATTCTCAAGGGCGGCAAAAGCAAATTTACCCTGCAAACCATGCCCGCCGAAGACTTTCCGCTGGTGCAGGAGTCGGCCAACTTCGGCCCGGTGTTCAGCGTGCCGCAAAAAACCCTGAAGGCGCTGCTCAGTCAGGTGTCGTTTGCCATGGCGGTGCATGACATTCGCTACTACCTTAACGGCATTTTGTTTGTCGCCGAGGGTCAGCAACTCAGCCTGGTGGCCACCGATGGCCACCGGCTGGCCTTTGCGTCGAGCACGCTCGATGTCGAAGTCCCCAAACAGGAGGTGATCCTGCCACGCAAGACGGTGCTTGAATTGCAACGTCTGTTGTCTGATGCCGAAGGGGCCATTGACATGCAGTTTGCCAGCAACCAGGCCAGGTTCAGCTTTGATGGCATGGAGTTTGTCACCAAACTGGTCGAGGGCAAGTTCCCGGATTACAACCGCGTGATTCCCCGCAACCATCAAAACAGCATCATCCTGGGCCGCGCCGCGCTCTTGTCAACCCTGCAACGTACCGCCATTTTGACCAGCGAAAAGTTCAAGGGCGTGCGTCTGAATATCGACCCCGGCACCTTGCGCGTGGCGGCCAACAATGCCGAGCAGGAAGAGGCCATCGACGAACTCGACATTGACTACAGTGGCGACAGCATCGAGGTTGGCTTTAATGTCACCTACCTGATTGATGCACTGGCCAACATGAGCCAGGAGATGGTCAAGATCGAATTGTCTGACGGTAACAGCTCGGCTCTGTTGACCATTCCTGAAGTCGACCATTTCAAATATGTTGTCATGCCCATGCGCATTTAAGCCCTGTCCTGCCAGGATCCCACCGAACCCGCGATGAACACCTTGTTTTTTGCGGGTTTGATGTTTCAAGAGTTCCAGAAATCAATGTGGTTTTGCGTGGCAGATGGCTCGAAAACCTGCCCCAACCCGAAAAAGAGTGCGTCATGACCGAAGAAAACAAGTCCGCCATTTCCAGCGAACCCGCCGAAAACACGGTTCACACCGGTGAAAGCACGGCTGACAGCTCGAATTTTCAGCCCACCATCGACGCGCACCAGGAAGGTGCCTCGGAAGCCTATGGCGAGGGCTCGATCCAGATCCTTGAAGGCCTGGAAGCCGTGCGCAAGCGCCCCGGCATGTACATTGGCGACACCAGCGATGGCACCGGTTTACATCACCTGGTGTTTGAGGTGGTCGATAACTCGATTGACGAGTCGCTGGCGGGCCATTGCGACGACATCCTGGTCACCATTCATCCCGACAATTCGGTGTCGGTGGTGGATAACGGGCGCGGCATTCCCACCGGCGTGAAGCTCGATGACAAACACGAACCCAAACGCAGTGCCGCTGAAATTGCGCTGACCGAGTTGCACGCAGGCGGCAAGTTCAACCAGAACAGCTATAAGGTCTCGGGTGGCTTGCACGGCGTGGGTGTGAGTTGCGTCAATGCATTGAGCAAGATGCTGCGCCTGACGGTGCGTCGTGACCACAAGGTGCATGTGCTCGAATTCAGCAAGGGTTTTGTCCAGCACCGTCTGGTCGAAAACCTGGACGGCATTGCGGTGTCGCCCATGAAAATCATCGGCCAGACTGAACGCCGGGGCACCGAGGTGCATTTTTTGCCCGACACCGACATCTTCCAGCAAAACAACGACTTTCATTACGACGTGCTGGCCAAGCGCCTGCGTGAACTGAGCTTTTTAAACCACGGCGTGCGCATTCGCCTGAAAGACGAGCGCACTGGCAAGGAAGACGATTTCTCGGGCACTGATGGTGTACGCGGCTTCGTGAACTTCATCAACAAGGGCAAAACCATCCTCAACCCCAACATCTTCCATGCCCTGGGCGACCGCCAGAGCGACCAAAATACCAACATTGGTGTTGAAGTGGCGATGCAGTGGAACAGCGGCTACAACGAGCAGGTGCTGTGTTTCACCAACAACATCCCGCAGCGCGATGGTGGCACCCACCTGACCGGCCTGCGCGCGGCCATGACGCGGGTCATCAACAAGTACATCGACGACAACGAGCTGGCCAAAAAAGCCAAGGTCGAGGTGTCGGGCGACGACATGCGCGAAGGCCTGACCTGTGTGCTTTCGGTCAAGGTGCCCGAGCCCAAGTTCAGCAGCCAGACCAAGGACAAGCTGGTGTCCTCGGAAGTGCGCGGCCCGGTCGAAGACATCGTCTCCAAGCTGCTGTATGACTACCTGCAGGAGCGCCCGACCGATGCCAAGATCATCGTCGGCAAGATCATCGAAGCCGCGCGGGCTCGTGAAGCGGCACGCAAGGCACGCGACCTGACCCGTCGCAAGGGCGTGCTCGACGGCATGGGCCTGCCCGGCAAACTGGCCGACTGCCAGGAAAAAGATCCGGCACTGTGCGAGATCTACATCGTCGAGGGTGACTCCGCCGGTGGTTCGGCCAAACAGGGGCGTGACCGCAAGTTCCAGGCCATCCTGCCGCTGCGTGGCAAGATTTTGAACGTGGAAAAAGCCCGCTACGAAAAACTACTCACCAGCAATGAAATTCTGACCCTGATCACGGCGCTAGGTACCGGCATTGGCAAGGCCGGCGGCAGCACCGGTAACGATGACTTTGACGTGGCCAAGCTGCGCTACCACCGCATCATCATCATGACCGACGCCGACGTTGACGGTGCCCACATCCGCACCCTGCTGCTGACCTTCTTTTACCGCCAGATGCCCGAACTGGTCGAGCGTGGCCACATCTACATTGCCCAGCCACCGCTGTACAAGGTCAAGGCCGGCAAGGAAGAGCTGTATTTGCAGGGCCCTGGCGATCTGGACAATTTCCTGCTGCGTATTGCGCTGGTTCATGCGGCGGTGTTCACCGGGGGCGAAGCCGGGGTGACGCTGTCGGGCGATACGCTGACTGAGCTGGCACGCAAGCACCAGGTGGCCCAGGCGGTGATCGCCCGTCTTGGCAACTTCATGGATGTGTCGGCCCTGCGGGCCATTGCCGATGGTGTGCCTTTGAACCTGGATACCTTGGCTGACGCTGAAATTTCGGCGGCTGCCATGCAAGCCTTTTTGCCCGATGCCGAGGTGGCTGGCGAATTTGACATCCGCAACGACAAGCCGATCCTGCGCATCAGCCGGCGCCTGCATGGCAATATCAAGAGCAGCGTGCTGACGCAGGACTTTGCCCACGGTGCCGACTATGGTGCCTTAAGCGAGGCCGCCAAAACCTTCAAGGGCTTGTTGGGAGAGGGGGCCAAAGTGATGCGCGGTGAAGGTGAACGCCAGAAAGAGCAAAAGGTGGGCGACTTCCGCGAAGCCATGGCCTGGTTGACAGCGCAGGCGGAGCACGCTACCAGCCGCCAGCGTTATAAAGGACTGGGTGAAATGAACCCCGAGCAGTTGTGGGAAACCACCATGGACCCAACGGTACGCACGCTGCTGCGGGTGCAGATCGACGACGCGATTGAAGCAGATCGTGTTTTCACCATGCTGATGGGTGATGAGGTGGAGCCGCGGCGTGAATTTATCGAGGCCAACGCATTGCGGGCCGGCAACATTGATATTTGATGTTTTTGGCTTCCAGACATTACCAAACAAGCGCTGACAGCTCTTATATTTATAGCAAGAGGAAGTCATGATTGACAAAAAGCCGTTCGAGATTGCGCGCGAGACGCTCAAACAGCTCACCGTTCGCAAACTGGCACCCACGCCCATCAATTACCAGCGCATTTACAGCGAGATTGCCGGGCAAGCCATTGAGCCGCCGTTCCCGGCAGACCGCCTGCGTGACATTGCCGTGTCGCTGCCAACCAAGACGCCCGGGCAACAAAAGCAGCGCGGACTGCTCGAGTCGGCCATCAGCCAGCTCAACTGGGACGGTGTCAAAAACGCGTTGATGGCCTATGGCGGCTTTAGCCCACCGGCACCAGAACCTGGCAAGAGCGCCACCATGGCACTGCATGAACCAGCCAAAGCCGCTGTCACCGTGATCGAATTGCCTGACCACCCAGTGGTCACGGCACCGGCCCTGACGGCCGACTTTTTCGGTCAAATTGCCCGCCTGATCGAATACGCCCTGCCCGCACTGGGGCAAGACGATGAACGCTTTGCGGAGCAGACGCAAACCCTGATCAAGGCGCTGCGCCAGCCCAATGCTGATGCCGTGGCGCTCAAGCAGATGCTGACCAGTTACGGCCACCGCTTGTCGTTCGCCGCCGAAGATCAGGCGGAGATCAAAAACGTATTGCTCAAATTGCTGCACCTGATCATCGAAAACATCAGTCACCTGAGCCTGGACGACGGCTGGCTCAAGGGGCAGGTTGATGCCTTGATGGAAGTTTGTGCGCCACCCTTGACACTGCGTCGGCTCGATGATGTCGAGCAGCGCCTCAAGGACGTGATCTTCAAGCAGACCGAGGCCAAAACCCGTGCCGTGCAGGCCCAGGAAGAAATGCGCCAGATGCTGGCCACTTTCGTTGATCGTCTGGCGACGATGTCACAGAGTACCGGCAGTTTTCACGACATGCTCGAACAGAGCGCCCGACTGATCGAACAGGCCAAAACCATTACCGATATCGCACCCGTCCTGAAGGAAGTGGTGGGTGCCACCCGCACCATGGCCCACGACAGCGAGTCGGCTCGCAACGAGCTGCAAAGCATGAAGAAAAGGGCCGAGGCGACTGAAGTCGAACTGAGCAAGCTGCACCAGGAACTTGACCGGGTCAGCGCCCAGGCGCGGCACGATCCACTCACCGGTGCACTCAACCGACAGGGCCTGGATGAAGCACTGGGCCGCGAGTTGTCCAAGGTGCGACGGCAGGACACCCCGCTGTGCATGGCCTTGCTCGATATCGACAACTTCAAGAAACTCAACGACACCTTGGGCCATGCCACCGGCGATGTGGCTTTGACACACCTGGCCAGCGTGGCACGAGAAGTGATGCGCCCACAGGACACGCTGGCCCGTTATGGCGGCGAAGAGTTCGTCATCCTGCTGCCCGACACGTCGCTGGACCAAGGCATTGATGCCATGACGCGCTTGCAACGAGAGCTCACCAAGCGGTTTTTCCTCGCTGGCACTGAAAAAGTGCTGATCACCTTCAGTGCCGGGGTGGCCCAACTGGCCACCAATGAAACCGGTCAGGATGCCATCAAGCGCGCCGACCAGGCGATGTATCTGGCAAAGCGGGCCGGCAAAAACCGGGTATTGGGTGCCTGACACCCAGTTGATCTCATGACGTACCTGATCCTGGGCCTGGCAGTTTTTCTGGGCGTGCACTCGGTACGCATGTTTGCTGCGGCCTGGCGCGAGCGTCAGATCAGCCGGCTGGGCCGCTCACGCTGGCGTGCCATTTATGCGCTGCTGTCGCTGATCGGTTTTGGCCTGATCGTCTGGGGTTTTGGTCTGGCGCGAGAAACGCCGGTGCAGCTCTGGGGCCCACCCCCGGGCATGCGCCATCTGGCTGCCCTGTTGAATTTGTTGGCTTTTGTGTTGCTGGCGGGTGCCTATGTGCCTGGAAATCAGATCAAGGCACGGGTACAGCACCCCATGGTGTTGGGGGTCACGCTGTGGGCGCTGGGGCATTTGCTGGCCAATGGCAACGTTGCCCATGTGGTTTTGTTTGGTAGCTTTCTGCTGTGGGCGGTGGCAGATTTTGCTGCGGCACGTCGGCGCGACCGGCTGGGTCTGGCTGTGCCGTCTGAACCCACTCAAAACGGAGCCACTGGCATCGCCGTAGCGATTGGTGTGGCTAGCTGGATGGCTCTGACCCTGTGGCTGCACGGCCTGCTGATCGGCGTGCGCCCCTTGGGTTGAAGCATCACTTGATGCCCATGAAATACTGAATCAGGTACTTGGCCAAAAAGCCCACAAAGCCAAAGGCCAGTCCCAAAAACATCACAAAGGTACCAAATTTGCCGGCCTTGGACTCCCAGGCCAACTGGCCGATGATGAACAGCATGTAGAGAATGCCCGCACCAATCCCAAAGCTCATGCCAAAGTCGGTGATCTGCTCTTCGTTAAAGCCAAACATCAGCGCAGCTCCCGTTCTGGCAAACCTGATACATCGAGCAGGTCGCGGTAGGCGTGCCAACTGGCGTGCCCCAGCACCGGCACCACCAGCACCAGGCCTAACAGCACCAACGCAAACCCCAGCATTGTCAGCACCATGATCAGTGCGCCCCACAGCGCCATCGGCACCGGGTTGGCCAGAATCACCTGCCAGCTGGTGGCCACGGCGACTTGTATGGAGACCTGTCGATCAAGCAACAGCGGTATGGTGATCACGGTCGAGGCAAAAATGGGTGCCACCAGCACACCCCCCAAGGCCAGCCACAACTCAAACAAAAAACCTTGTTTGG
>JAIFMA010000185.1 GCA_020048795.1 Rhodoferax sp. | reverse complement strand
AGATGTACTCGCCGGTGGTCGGTGTGTCAAGGCAGCCCAGCGTGTTCATGGCAGTCGATTTACCCGAGCCGCTGGGGCCCATGATGGCGACAAAATCACCCGCCTCGATGCTCAAGTCAACCCCTTTCAAGGCTTGCAGTGCCGTGGCACCCTGGCCATACACTTTGGTCACGCCTTTGAGCGTGATCAGTGGTGCCTTGCTCATGGTTTGGTCGCGGTTGCGGTGCTGCGCTGGTCGGTGATGACCTGCATGCCTTCTTTCAAGTCACCCTCGGTGATTTCGGTCATGCGGCCATCGCTGATGCCGGGTGTGACCTTGACCGCCACTGCTGCGCCGTCCTGCAACACCCAGACCTGTTTGGCCTGGCCACCGGTGGCCCTCTTGCCAGGGCCGCTGCGTGGCATGCGCGGCATCATGCTGCCCATGATGTTGCTGCCGCTGGACTTGGCCTGCGGTGTTGCGGCGGTGGCGGGCGCAAAGCGCAGTGCAGTGTTGGGCACCAGCAGCACGTCACGGCGCTCCACGGCGGTGATGGTGCTGGTGGCGGTCATGCCGGGGCGCAGGCTCAGGTCCTTGTTGTCCACGTCCATCTGTGTCACATAGGTCACCACGTTGTCGGTGATGGTTGAGCCATAAGACACGCGGGTGATGTTGGCTGGAAAGCGCCGGCTGGCAAAGGCGCTGACGGTAAAGCTGGCCTTTTGCCCCACCTGCACGCGGCCAACGTCGGCCTCATCGACGTTGACTTTCAGCAGCAGTTGGGTCAGGTCTTCGGCAATGGTGAACAGTGTCACGGCCTGCAGCGAAGCGGCCACCGCGTTGCCAGGGTCCACCGAGCGGGTCAGGATCATGCCGTCAATCGGTGAGCGAATCGATGCCTTGGACAGGTTGGTCGCGTCGGTGGCCAGCGATGCCTTGGCCGAATCAACGTTGGCAAGGGCGCTGGCCTCTGAAGCGGTGGCGCGTTCGAGCCCGGCGCGGGCGGCATCAAGCTCGGTGGCCGATGGCACCTTGCCACCTGACAGGCGGGCCACTTCTTCCAGCCGTGCCAGACTGGCCCTGGTTTCTTTGACGGTGGCGCTGGTTTGCAGCAGTTGGGCCTGCGCAGCAGCCAGCGCCGCGCGCGAGCGGGTCACCTGGTCGGTCAGCTTGGCGGTGTCAAGTTCCACCAGCACCTGGCCTTTTTTAACCCGGTCATTCACATCCACCAGTACCCGCAGCACGGTGCCAGACAGTTCGCTGCCGATGTTTACTGAGCGTGTCGGTTGCAGCGTGCCGTTGGCGGTAACGGTGAGGGTCAGGTTGCCTTTGGCGGCAGGCTCAGTGACATAGACTGGTGCGGCGCTGCGTTGCTGGTTCAGGGTCCAGGCGTAATAGCCGCCACCTGCCAGCGCTAACAGACACAGCGTGCCCCACAGGGCAGGTCGCTTCCACCAGGCCCGTTTTGGTGCCTGCGCCAGCAGGGCTTGCAACTCGCTGGGTTGGGGGAGGGCAGGCTGGGTAGCCGCGGTTGGGGTTTCAGGCAGGTTGGTGCTCATGGGGAACAGGCTCAAAGGGGTGTGAACGTGAAAATTGGTTTGTTGGGTGGCGTTTGGCGGGTACTTGGCTCAATGAATCCGGCCCGGCAACGGGTGGCCGTGTGCCAGGAGCCGGTTCATTGCCAGCCTCCGCCCAGGGCCTTTACCAGCCGCACATGGTCGGCACTGAGCTCGGCCTGCAGGCTGGCCACACTGTCTTGCGAACTCAGCAGGGTGCGCTGGGTTTGCAACACGGTCTGAAAATCAATCAGGCCGCTGGCATAGCGGTTTTGCGCCAGCATGGCGGCATTGCCAGCCGATGTGGCGGCCAACTGCTGCAAGCCCAGGCGTGCACGGTCGTTTTTCAGGGCAATCAAGGCATCTTCCACTTCTTTGAGGGCGGTCAACAGCGTGGCCTGGTAGGCGGCGCGTGTTTGCTCCAGCGCGGCTTCTTGCGCCAGCACCTGGCTTGTGGTGGCGCCACCGTCAAACAGCGGCACCGACACCGACCCCAGCAGGCTACCGGCCAGCGTGGCACCGTTGGATAGGCCCGCCAGCGTCAAGGCGCTCAAGGACAGCGAGCCCCCCAGGTTAAAGCTGGGGTAACGCGCCGCATCGGCGGCATCCACACGGGCCAGGGCGGCGCTGATGCGGTGCTCGGCCGCGCGCACATCCGCGCGCTGGCGCAAGGTGTTGGCGGCGATCGGCGTACTCAGCTCACTTTTGGTCTGCGGTAGCGGCTGGCTGGGAGTCAGCAGGGCATCCAGATCAAGTGGCCGTTGGCCGGTGAGCACCGCCAGGCTGTGGCGGGTTTTGGCCAGGCTGGTCTGCAGC
The DNA here is from genome assembly GCA_020048795.1 of Rhodoferax sp. GTDB lineage: Bacteria > Pseudomonadota > Gammaproteobacteria > Burkholderiales > Burkholderiaceae_C > Rhodoferax. Next base: position 29,167 of record JAIFMA010000185.1, on the reverse strand, counting down.
GCTGGCACCTGTGAGGCAGTTTGTGCCACTGCCGTTTGGGCCTGCTCCACCTCCAGCGCTGTGACCAGACCGGCCTGGGCCCGCCATTGGGTGATTTGCAGGGTTTCCTGCTGGCTGGCCAGGTTGCTTTGGGCAATGGCCAGCTGGCTTTGGCTGCCGCGCAACTGGATGTAGGCCAGCGCCACCTCGGCGGCAATGCTGATCTGCACGTCGCGCAGGCTGGCCTGTGCGGCTTGGGTATCGGCCTCGCTGGCGTTGATGCTGCTGCGGTTGGCGCCAAAAATGTCCATTTCCCAGCGCGCGTCCAGGCCGGCCTTGAAGCTGTTGCCGGCATCAGAGTATTCGGTCTGGCTGCGCCCGGCGGAACCCGACAGCGACAGGCTGGGGCCGGCCGAGGCCACCTTGACATCACGCAGTGCGCGTGATTGTTGCAGTGCGGCCTGGGCCGACCGGATGCTGGTATTGGCTTGCAGCGCCTGGGTGATCAACTGGTTCAGCAGCGGGTCGTCAAAAGCTGACCACCACGCGGTGGGTGTCAGCGGCGCAAGGCTTGCAGGGGGCTGCGCCGCAGCGCCTTGGCTGACAGGTGCGGTGGCGCAGCCGGCCACTGTCAGGGCAGTCGCCACAACAACGCCCACCAGGGCGTGTGGCCAGGTACTTGCGTCGCGTTTGGGGTGGTTGGATGGAGGTGCAAACATCAGAGGTTCATTCATGCGCAACTCTATGCGCGGTGCCGGGGTGTGAATCATTGTCCGGCAAGTTCAGCACTGCGCCATTTCGGCCCGGTGAAGCTTTGTAAAGTTCCGCCAGCCGGAGGGGACAGGGTTTGTGGGTAGCGCCATTTTGGGGTGTCCGTGGGACAATCACGGGTTATGCATCCTAAAGCCCTGCTAGACGCCTGTTCTGAATTGGTGCGTCTGACCCTCAAATTTGACCATCCTGCTGACGCCATCGTGTCACGGTTTTTCCGTGACCACCGTGGCTTTGGCCCGCGCGAGCGCGCCACCATGGCCGAAACGGTGTACACCGTGCTGCGCAAAAAGCTGCTGTTTGACCACTTTGCCCCGTCAGGCAGCGGCCCCAAAGAGCGCCGTCTGGCGATTTTGGGCTTTTACGGTCCGGGTGATTTCCTGCGCAGCGCTTTGACCGAGCAAGAAGTCAACTGGCTCGACCAGTGTGAAAAAATCAAACCCGAAGACCTGATGGAGCGGCATCGCCACAACCTGCCTGAGTGGCTCGTGAGTCCACTCAAAGACCAGTTGGGTGACGAATTCTGGCCGCTGGTGGAGAGCTTCACCAAAGGTGCCGGGCTCGATTTGCGCGTCAATACCTTCAAAGCCAAGCGCGACGAGGTGCAAAAAGCCCTGGCGGCCTCGGGCATCAAAGCCGTGGCCACACCTTATTCGCCCTGGGGCTTGCGTATTGCCGGCAAACCGGCACTCAACAAACACGAGGCTTTTGTACGTGGCGACTTTGAGGTGCAGGACGAGGGCTCGCAATTGCTGGCCCTGTTGCTGGATGCCAAGCGTGGCGAAATGGTGGTTGATTTTTGTGCCGGTGCCGGTGGCAAGACCTTGGCACTGGGTGCGGCCATGCGCAGTACCGGACGTCTGTATGCGTTTGACACCTCGGCGGGCCGGCTTGATGCCTTCAAGTCGCGGCTCAAGCGCAGTGGTTTGTCCAACGTGCACCCAGCGGCCATTGCGCACGAACGTGATGACCGCGTCAAGCGCCTGAGCGGCAAGATCGACCGCGTGCTGGTCGATGCCCCCTGCACCGGCATGGGCACACTGCGACGCAACCCCGACCTGAAATGGCGGCAAAGCGAACAGTCGGTGCTTGAGATGACAGCCAAGCAGACCACCATTTTGCAAAGTGCGGCGCGCCTGGTGAAGTCGGGCGGCCGGCTGGTTTATGCCACTTGCAGCGTGTTGCCGCAAGAAAACGAAGCCATTGTGCAAGCGTTTTCTGACGCCAACCCAGACTTTGCAGTGCTTGAAGCCGGTAACTTGCTGACCAGCCTGAAAATCAGCCAGACGGCAAGCCCTTGCAGTGGCGGTGCAGATGGCCAGACCTACCTGCGCCTGTGGCCGCACCGGCATCAGACTGACGGTTTTTTTGCCGCCGTCTGGCAGCGCAAATAGTTTGTGCGATGCCCGACAAAACTATCCTGACTATTTGAAAGAGACACACCACCATGAATGTATTGCTTGACTGGGCGACCAAGGGCTTATGGGGCTTGAGTGCCTGGCAAATGGTGCTGTTCACGCTGCTCGTGACACACGTCACCATGCTCAGCGTGACGATTTTTTTGCACCGGCACCAGGCCCACCGCGCGCTTGATCTGCACCCGCTGGCCTCTCATTTCTTCCGGTTCTGGCTGTGGCTGACCACCGGGCAGGTGACCAAAGAGTGGGCGTCGATCCACCGCAAACACCACGCCAAATGTGAACAACCCGACGACCCGCACAGCCCTCATGTGTATGGCATCAAAACCGTGCTGTTACAGGGTTATGAGTTGTACCGAAAAGAAGCAGCCAACAAGGAAACCATGGCGCGTTATGGGCATGGCACCCCCAACGACTGGATCGAACAGCACCTGTACAGCCGGTTTTCTTTTGCCGGTGTGGCGCTGATGCTGCTGATCGACCTGGCCCTGTTTGGTGTGGCCGGCCTGGCCGTATGGGCGGTGCAAATGGCCTGGACGCCGGTGATGGCTGCCGGCATCATCAACGGCGCTGCCCACTACTGGGGCTACCGCAATTTTGAAGCGCCAGATGCCAGCACCAACATCTCGCCTTGGGGCATTCTGATCGCCGGCGAAGAGCTGCACAACAACCACCACACTTACCCCACGTCAGCCAAACTGTCGGTCAAACCGTATGAATTTGACATGGGCTGGGCCTATATCAGCCTGTTGCAGGGTGTGCGTTTGGCCACAGTCAAGAAACGGCCACCACGCCTGGCGCTTGGTGCCGTTCGCCCGGTGGCTGACGAACAAACGCTGGAAGCCTTGATTCAAAACCGTTTCGAGCTGATGGCAGGTTATGCCAAAAGCATGCGGCGTGCCTTCAATGAAGAAATGGGGGCGCTCAAAGCCCGCCATGCCGATGCGGCGGTGATTCGCGCCGCCAGAAGCTGGCTTCACCGCGATGCAGAAAAGATCCCGGCGGCCATCGCGACACAGTTGGCCAGCGCGCGAGCCGCCTCACCGGTGCTCGACAAAATGGTGGTCATGCGCGAAGAGTTGCGCCAAATGTGGCTGAACCGTTCACACACGCGTGAGCAACTGGCTCTTGATTTGCAGGGTTGGTGCCAGCGTGCCGAAGCCAGTGGCATTGCTGCATTGCAAGAGTTTTCCCTGAAGCTGCGTTCAGCCCGAACCTGAGTGCCTGGTTGGACTTGCTGCTCAAAGTCAAAAAGCCCGCTGAAGAGCGGGCTTTTTGTCAAGGGAGCCTGAATTATTTCAGTTTGATTTCTTTGTAATCCACGTGCTTGCGAGCTTTGGGGTCAAATTTCTTCATTAACAATTTCTCCGGAGTGGTCTTCTTATTCTTGCTGGTGGTGTAGAAGTGACCGGTACCGGCTGTAGATTCCAGCTTGATTTTTTCGCGTCCGCCTTTGGTTGCCATGATGCTCTTTCTAAATGGGTTTAAGCCTGACCACGGGCACGCAAGTCTGCGAGCACGGAGTCAATACCGTTTTTGTCGATCAATCGCAGACCGGCATTGGAAATCCGCAGGCGAACCCAGCGGTTTTCAGACTCAACCCAGAAACGGCGGTATTGCAGGTTCGGCAGGAACCGGCGCTTGTTTTTGTTGTTGGCGTGGGAAACCGTATTCCCCACCATTGGGCCTTTGCCCGTGACTTCACATACGCGTGCCATAGGGACACTCCGATCTATCTAACGGCCCCAACTGACGCTGGGAGCCTCACCTCGCCAAGAAAAAGGGTGGCGGTAACCCGATTGCTGTCTTGTTCCCATCACGGGAGAAGGCAGCAAAGCCCGACATTATAGCGGTTGAATCGATGTTTTTTGGCTTGCCTGGCTCACTGTTCCAGAAACCGCTGCGCATCCAGCGCCGCCATGCAACCGGTGCCAGCACTGGTAATGGCCTGGCGATAGACATGGTCCTGCACATCGCCGGCGGCAAAGATGCCCGGCACGCTGGTCTGGGTGGCAAAACCCTTGTTGCCACCCTGGGTGATGATGTAGCCGCCCTCCATCGCCAACTGTCCCTGGAAAATATCGGTATTCGGGCTGTGGCCGATGGCAATAAAACAGCCCTTGAGTGTCAGATCCTCGGTGCTGCCTGTGTTCACATTCTTGATGCGCACGCCGGTAACACCGCTGGCATCGCCCAGCACTTCGTCGAGTGTGCTGAAAGTTTTGAGCACGATTTTGCCGCTGGCGGCCTTTTCCATCAGTTTGTCGATCATGATCGGCTCGGCGCGGAACTTGTCACGGCGGTGAATCAGATATACCCTGGAGGCAATATTGGACAAGTACAGCGCCTCTTCCACAGCCGTATTGCCGCCACCCACCACGCAGCAGATTTCGTCGCGGTAGAAAAAGCCGTCGCAGGTGGCGCAGCCCGACACGCCCCGGCCCATGAAGGCTTCTTCAGATGGCAGACCGAGGTACTTGGCCGAGGCACCGGTGGCCAGTATCAGTGCGTCGCAGGTGTAAATGCCGCTGTCGCCGGTCAGGGTGAAAGGGCGCTTGCTGAAATCGACACTGCTGATGTGGTCAAACACGATGTCTGTCTTGAAACGCTCGGCGTGGGCCAAAAAACGCTGCATCAGGTCCGGGCCCTGCACGCCGTCCACATCGGCGGGCCAGTTATCCACTTCAGTGGTGGTCATGAGTTGCCCGCCTTGTGCCATGCCGGTAATCAGCAGCGGTTTGAGGTTGGCACGGGCGGCGTAAATGGCGGCGGTATAGCCGGCTGGGCCAGAGCCCAGAATCAGAACTTGGGAGTGGCGGGTGTCAGTCATGGCTTTCCTTTGGCAATTAATCAAATGGGACGTGTACAGTTGGGGGTGAATTGCAGCACATCAATCCGCAGTGCAACCCACCGTTTGCTGCGAACGCGCCCTGAACCTTGTCGATATGAGCGGTTTTCAGTATTATCCAACGTTGATCTGTTTGGACCTGCCTTGGGCTACCCCCACTTTTTTCAATGACTTATTCTCTTCATGATTTGCAGGCACCGCGCTCTGATAACTCGCACAACACGCGCCCCGGTTGGGGTCGTTTTGCCGACGAGCTGACCTTACTGGTGGGCCTGGTGTTTTTAGGTGTCTGGTTGCTGTCGCTGCTGAGTTATTCGCCGCAGGACGCTGCCTGGTCAACGTCAGGAGTGGCTGGTTCATCGCAAAACCGGGCCGGACGCATCGGTGCCTGGCTGGCTGATGGCAGTTATTTTCTGCTCGGTTTTTCGGTTTGGTGGTGCCTGGCTGCCGGGGTCAGAGCTTGGCTTTCCACCTTGGCCCGCTGGATGCGTGGGCATGACTATTGGGCGGTCAAAACGCCGTCTGCGAGCACCCGGTTGAGTCGTTTTGCCAGCGGGAGACTGGCGTTTTGGGTGGGGCTGATGCTGCTTGCCAGCGCCAGTGCCACGCTCGAATGGACACGCTTTTATCGGCTGGAGGCCTATTTGCCGGGACACGGTGGTGGCGTGTTGGGCTATTACTTGGGGCCTTTGAGTGTTCGGTACATGGGTTTTACCGGCTCCGGCTTGCTAGCCATCGTGGCCGGGGTCATCGGTTCAGCCTGGGTGTTTCACTTTTCATGGGGCCGGTTGGCCGAACGTGTGGGGGGCTGGTCGTTTGCGCGCATCGAGACCCGGCGTGAAAAAATCGAGTTTGAACAAGATACGGTGCTTGGTCAGCAGGCAGCGCAGGCGCGTGCAGACGTGCTGGTAGAAGAGCGTCAGGAGGCCGCCGAGCAGCATCACAAACCGATGGTGATTAAGCCGGTGGTGACCGATGTTCCCAAGAGCCAGCGGGTGGCCAAAGAGAGGCAGCAGCCATTGTTCAAAGACCCACTTGATACCAAGCTGCCCCAGGTTGACCTGCTTGATGCAGCCTTGTCGCGTCAGGAAACCGTGGCCCCCGAGACGCTGGAGATGACCAGTCGCATGATCGAGAAAAAGCTCAAGGACTTTGGTGTCGATGTGACTGTCGTGCTGGCGCAACCTGGCCCCGTCATCACACGTTATGAGATTGAGCCCGCCACCGGTGTCAAGGGTTCGCAAATTGTCGGCCTGGCCAAAGACTTGGCTCGCAGTTTGAGCCTGGTGTCGATTCGCGTGGTCGAGACCATTCCGGGCAAGACCACCATGGCGCTTGAATTGCCCAACGCCAAGCGGCAAACCATCAAGCTGTCAGAGATTTTGGGCTCGCAGAGCTACCACGATGCCAAGTCGCTGCTGACCATGGGCTTGGGTAAGGACATTATTGGTAACCCGGTATTGGCGGACCTGGCCAAAATGCCGCATGTGCTGGTGGCCGGCACCACCGGTTCGGGCAAATCGGTGGGCATCAACGCGATGATTCTTAGCCTGCTGTACAAGGCCGAAGCGCACGATGTGCGCTTGTTGATGATTGATCCCAAGATGCTGGAGATGTCGGTCTATGAGGGCATTGCGCACCTGCTGTGCCCGGTGGTGACCGATATGCGCCAGGCGGCCAACGGCCTGACCTGGTGTGTCGCCGAGATGGAGCGCCGCTACAAGCTGATGAGCAAGATGGGGGTACGTAACCTGGCGGGCTTCAACACCCGCATGGACGAGGCCAAAGCGCGCGGTGAACTCATTGGCAATCCGTTCAGCCTGACACCTGAAGCGCCTGAGCCGTTGACACGCCTGCCGCACATCGTGGTGGTTATTGACGAACTGGCTGATCTGATGATGGTAGTGGGTAAAAAAATCGAGGAACTGATTGCCCGGCTGGCACAAAAGGCCCGCGCCGCCGGCATTCACCTGATTCTGGCCACCCAGCGCCCAAGCGTCGACGTGATTACCGGCCTGATCAAGGCCAACATCCCGACGCGCATTGCGTTTCAGGTCAGCAGCAAGATCGACAGCCGCACCATTCTGGACCAGATGGGCGCGGAAGCCCTGCTGGGTATGGGTGACATGCTCTATATGCCCAGCGGCACCGGGTTGCCGATCCGGGTGCATGGCGCGTTTGTCAGCGACGAAGAGGTGCACCGCGTGGTCAGCTATCTCAAGAGCCAGGGCGAGCCCAATTACATCGAGGGAATTCTGGAAGGCGGCACGGTCGATGATGAAGATGGCGCGACTGGCGGCACCGGGGGTGGTGGTGGCGAAAAAGATCCGATGTATGACCAGGCGGTGGAAGTGGTGCTTAAAAACCGCAAGGCCAGCATTTCACTGGTGCAGCGGCACCTGAAAATTGGCTATAACCGCGCCGCCCGTCTGGTCGAAGACATGGAGAATGCCGGTCTGGTCAGTGCCATGAGCAACAGCGGTCAGCGCGAGATTCTGGTGCCCAAGCGTGATGAATAACACCATCAGACGAATTGCTGCGTTGTTGATAGCTGCCAGCGCAATACCAGTCTGGGCTACTGGTCTTGAAAGCCTTGAAGCTTTTGTCAAAAACGTGAAGTCTGGCAGGGCAAATTTCACCCAGGTGGTGACCTCGCCGGCCAAAGACGGCCAGCTACCCCGGGTCAAAACCTCCAGTGGCACCTTTGAGTTTGCCCGGCCCAACCGTTTCAAGTTTCTTTACAAGAAACCGTTCGAGCAAAGCATCGTCGCTGACGGCCTGACTTTGTGGCTCTATGACGTTGACCTGAACCAGGTCACGGCGCGCACCCAGGCCACTGTGCTGGGCTCCACCCCCGCCGCGCTGATAGCCGCAGCGCCGGATCTGCGTGCGCTAAAGGCCGACTTTGTGCTGGCTGACGCACCCGACAAAGACGGTTTGCAGTGGGTTGCTGCCACGCCGAAGTCCAAAGAGGGTCAATTGCAGTCGGTGCGGGTCGGTTTTCGGCTCGCCGATGGGCTAACTTCGGGCGATGCGGTGCGCTTGGAGGTGCTGGAAATTCTCGACAGTTTTGGCCAGCGCTCAGTGCTTGGTTTTAGCCAGTTGCAGGTCAACCCGGTGTTGTCGGCTTCGGCCTTTGAGTTCAAGCTTCCGCCTGGGGCCGATCTGATCCGGCAATGACTTTGGGGGGCACGGCACCAGCCGCCTGGGTGCGCCACGCGGGAGTTTGCAGGCGATCAAGGTCAGAGGCAGGTCCAAACCGATCAGACCTCCAGGTTATCAATCAGCCGGGTGCTGCCGATGCGCGCGGCACCCAGCACTACCAGGCCAGCGTTGCTTGCCATGAGGGCCACTTCTGTGGCAGCCGGCACCTGCAAATTGTGGCGCTGCCGCACTGTCAGGTAGTCCGGGTTCCAGCCACGCGCTTCCAGCGTTTGCATGGCGCGGGCTTCGAGTGCTGACAGGTTGGCTTCACCCTGGCGGAGTGCCTGAGCCATCGTCTTGAGTGCCATCGACAGCTGAACTGCTTCCTGACGCTCGCCCGGGGTCAAGTAGTTGTTGCGCGACGACAAGGCCAATCCGTCCTGGGCGCGCAAGGTCTGGCCGCCAATGACCTGAATCGGCAGGGCAAACTGCTCAACCATGCGCCCGATGACCATCAACTGCTGGTAATCTTTTTGCCCAAACAGTGCCACACGCGGCTGAACGCAGGCAAACAGCTTCATCACCACGGTGCAGACACCGCCAAAAAAACCAGGTCTGAAGTGGCCCTCAAGCATATTGGCCAAATCTGTCGGTGGCTGAACCGTGAAGCCCTGGGGCTGCGGGTACAACTCTTTTTCGCTCGGTGCAAACACCACGTCACAGCCGGCCGCGTCCAGCGCCTGGCAGTCAGCCTCCCAGGTTCGCGGGTAGGTGTCAAAGTCTTCATGTGGCAAAAACTGCAGGCGGTTGACAAAAATACTGACCACCACCACATCCCCCAACGGCTTGGCCTGACGCACCAGCGCCAGATGGCCATCGTGCAGGTTGCCCATGGTGGGTACAAAAGCCGGGTGCCTGAAAGTGGCCAGGTGTTCACGCAGTTCAACGATAGTTTTGATAATTTTCATAGCATTTTGCACAGGCTGTATAAGGGCTAGAAGGTGTTTTTATGCATAAACTTTTACCAGGCGTGCTGCGCGTTGTTGGGGAAACTGCCGTTTTTGACGGCTGTCACATAGGCCTGCATGGCTTCCTTGATGCCGTGCTGGCCGGGAATGCCGGGCAGTTCCGCCATGAAGTTGCGCACAAATTTCGGCATCTTGCCCAAGTTCAGCCCCAGCATGTCGTGCAGCACCAGCACCTGGCCTGCGGTGCCATTTCCGGCGCCAATACCGATGGTGGGGCAGTGGGGTAATTCGGTGGTGAGTTCAGCCGACAGCAAGGCAGGCACCATCTCCAGCACCAGCAGGGCGGCCCCGGCATCCTGCAGGGCTTTGGCCTGTTCTTTCATGATGGCCGCAGACTCAGTGGTTTTTCCCTGCACCCGGTAGCCACCCAGCGCATGTACGGTCTGTGGTGTCAATCCCAAGTGGGCGCACACCGGAATGCCGCGTTCGACCAGAAAATGCACCGTATCGGCGGTCCAGCCGCCCCCCTCGAGCTTGACCATGTGGGCACCGGCTTGCATCAACACTGCCGCGCTGCGCAGGGCTTGCTCTCTGGACTCGTGGTAACTGCCATAGGGCAAATCGCCAATGATCCAGGCCGTGCCTTGCACCCGGCGCACGCCGCGTGTGACGCTCTCGACGTGGTAACGCATGGTTTCCAGCGACACACCCACGGTACTGGACAAGCCCTGGCAGACCATGCCGAGCGAGTCGCCAACCAGAATGCAGTCCACGCCAGCGGCATCGGCCACGGCCGCAAAGGTGGCATCGTAGGCGGTGAGCATGGCAATCTTTTCGCCGCGCGCGTGCATTTCCAGCAAACGTGGCAGGCTCACCGGCTTGCGTGTGGCCGGGCTGCTGGCGGTGGGCAGGGTGCCATAGGGCGTGGCGTTTTGGACGACGGGCTGATTCATGTGGGCATTTCCCAAAAAAGTGGCGCGAGTCTAACCCAGAGCGATTGGCCCCGGGATCAGTGTTTTGGGCTCAGTATGGTGGGGATGGCCTCTGACAGCAGCTCAGGGTAGTCGCGGCTGAAATGCAGGCCGCGGCTTTCGTGCCGGTGCTGTGCACTGCGCACGATCAGGTCGGCCACCTGCACCAGATTGCGTAACTCAAGCAAGTCACGGGTGACCTGAAAATTGGCATAAAACTCCTGAATTTCATCCTGCAGCATGGCAATGCGGTGGGCCGCACGCTCCAGCCGCTTGTTGGTGCGCACAATGCCCACGTAATCCCACATGAAGCGGCGCAGTTCGTCCCAGTTGTGTGAGATCACTACAGTCTCGTCGGCATCAATCACCCGGCTGTCGTCCCAGGTCGGCAATGTTGCCGTGTCTCCGTTGTGGGCCTGGGCAATGTCGGTGGTGGTGGCCTGGGCAAATACCATGCATTCCACCAGCGAGTTGCTGGCCAACCGGTTGGCACCATGCAGACCGCTACAGGCGGTTTCACCAATGGCGTACAGGCCTCGCACGTCGGTGCGGCCGTGCAAGTCGGCCAGTACACCACCGCAGGTGTAGTGGGCAGCGGGCACCACGGGGATGGGTTGTTTGCTGATGTCAATGCTGAGCTCCAGGCAGCGGGCGTAAATGTTGGGGAAATGTGCCAGCAGGAAGGTCTTGGGCTGGTGCGAGATGTCCAGATAGACACAGTCAAAGCCGCCTTTTTTCATCTCGAAGTCAATCGCGCGCGCCACCACGTCGCGCGGGGCCAGTTCCAGGCGCGGGTCGTGCTGAAGCATAAAGCGTGTGCCATCGGGCAGCAGCAGCCGGCCACCTTCGCCGCGAACCGCCTCGCTGATCAGGAACGACTTGGCGTGCGGGTGATACAGACAAGTCGGGTGAAACTGGATAAATTCCATGTTTTGCACCCGGCAACCGGCGCGCCAGGCCGCTGCAATGCCGTCGCCGGTGGCGGTGTCGGGGTTGGTGGTATAGAGGTAAACCTTGCCGGCACCGCCGGTGGCCAAAATCGTTTGCGGTGCCTCGAAGGTCAGCACCTGGTCGGTCGCGCTGTCCAGTGCATACAGGCCCAGGCAGCGCTTGCCGGGCAAACCCAGCTTGTCGGTGGTGATCAGATCGACCAGCGTGTGCTGCTCAAACAAAGTGATGTTGGGTGTGTTTTGCACCGCCTCGATCAGCGTGGCCTGCACCGCCGCACCGGTGGCATCGGTCACGTGCACAATCCGCCGGGCGCTGTGGCCACCCTCGCGCGTCAGGTGCAACTGGCCGTCTTCTTCTGAAAACGGCACGCCCATGCTTTGCAGCCAGGCGATCGCCTTGGGGGCGTTTTCCACCACAAAGCGCGTGGCCGCCAGATCGCACAGACCGGCCCCGGCAATCAGGGTGTCATCGACATGGGCGGCAAAACTGTCGTCCTTGTTCCACACTGCGGCAATGCCGCCTTGGGCCCAGCCGCTGGAGCCTTCCGAGACCGCGCGCTTGGTGATGACCGCCACCCGTTTGTGGGGCGACAGCAGCAGTGCGGCACTCAGGCCTGCCAGTCCGCTGCCGACGATCAGCACGTCAAAAGTCAGTGGCTGGCTTGGCTTGGCAAGGTTGGGGTTTTTCGGACTCATGTGGCAAACCTTTAGGGGTTAGGACGGCGTATAGGCCAGTCGGACATAAATGGGCGCGTAGGCTTCAGCCTGGGTGATCTCGATCAGGGTTTCCTTGGCCAGTTCCAGCAGCGCAATAAACGTCACGACCAGCACCGGCACACCGCGGCCGGCATCAAACAAGGCTTCAAATTCGACAAAACGCTGGCCCCGCAAACGCTTGAGCACCAGGCTCATGTGTTCTCGCACCGACAACTCCTCCCGGGTGATTCGATGATGCTGAACCAGCTTGGCACGCTTCAGAATGCCAGTCCAGGCCTGCTGCAATTCGTCCAGGCTGACCTCTGGAAAACGTGGCTGAAGCGACTGTTCAATGTAAACCTGGGCGACCAGAAAGTCGCGGCCAAGTTGGGGCAGGGCGTTCAGGCGGGCCGCAGCCTGCTTCATCTGCTCGTACTCCAGCAGTCGGCGCACCAGCTCGGCACGTGGGTCTTCGGCCTCCTGGCCTTGTGCCACATGTTTGGGTGGCAGCAGCATGCGAGATTTGATTTCGATCAGCATCGCAGCCATCAACAGGTATTCAGCCGCCAACTCCAGATTGCGGTGGCGAATCTCGTCGACATAGCCCAGATACTGGCGCGTCAGCCCGGCCATGGGGATGTCAAGAATATTGAAGTTTTGCCTGCGGATCAGGTACAGCAGCAAGTCCAGCGGCCCTTCAAAGGCCTCCAGAAAGACCTCCAGCGCGTCCGGTGGAATGTACAAATCCTGTGGCAAGACGAACAGTGGTTCGCCATACAGGCGCGCCACCGCGACCTGATCCACCACGGTGGGCATACCGGAGAGATCGCCCTCTTCAGGTGGGGCCAGTGTGGCCGAGTTAACCATCAGCTTGTTTTTTTGCTACGCTAAATATAGCTGCTTACGCAAACCCTGTAAGGGCTGCAGCCTGAAAATGCTTACTCTTTTGCAGCAGTCTGATAGACGTAGGGCTGTTGCTCCACTTGTGCCGCCCGGTACTCACGCCAAGCCGCACGATCCACGGCCTGGTCCCACAACAGGCTGCGGCCCTGACGTTGGCCGACCGCAAGCTCGGGGTTCTTGGCCTTGAGTTCGTTGAGGAACAGGGTGGCAGCAGATTGGTAACTTGGACGGTAGAAGATGTTCATGGTGTCATGCCTTTGCAAACTATTTTAGCCCGGTCCGAGACGCACCTACTTTGGCGCATGGCGACTGCCCCGCCGCGTGAATGAAACCAGCGCAGGGTGTAATATCCTGCGCACCCATGATCTTCATTTCATTCACCGATTCATGAACCGTTTCAATCCATGAGCAGTTTCACCCACCCGGCCGCCTGGGTCCACCTGGATTGGGTGCTGGTGGTCGTGCTCGGCTGGTTGCTCATTGGTGTGCTGGGTGTGGCGGCGCTGCGCCGGCTTCGTCTGGTTGCCATCGTGCTGTTTCCGCTCGGAGCCTTATTGTCGGTGCTGTTGATGGCGGTAGCGTTGAGTGCGGCTTTTGCCAGCCCTGAGGTGGCAGTGTTGCCGCTGGGGCTGCCGCAACTGCCGTTTCATCTGCGCCTGGACAGCCTGTCCGCATTTTTCTTGCTGCTGATCGGTGGTGTGTCAGCGGGCGTTTCGACCTTTGCTGCTGGCTATTTTCGGCGTGGTGAGGGCACACCGCCGGGCCTGATCTGTCTTGAATACCATGTATTTCTGGCCAGCATCGCCCTGCTGGTGATGGCAGATGATGCCTATGTATTCATGGTGATGTGGGAAACCATGGCCTTTGCCTCGTTTTTTCTGGTGCTGGCCAACCATCGCATTGCAGAAATCCGGCAAGCCGGTTATTTGTACATGCTGGTGGCGCACGTCGGTGCCTTGGGCATTTTGCTGTGTTTCGGGCTGCTGCAGGCCAATACCGGCGACTACACTTTTGCCAATATGCGCCAGCAGCATCTGACACCATTCTGGGGCTCGGTGGCCTTTGTGCTGGCGGTGTTTGGTTTTGGTGCCAAGGCTGGTTTGTTGCCGCTGCACGCCTGGCTGCCCGAGGCCCATCCGGCGGCACCGTCGCCGTTTTCGGCGCTGATGAGTGGCGTGATGCTCAAAATTGCCCTGTACGGCATCTTGCGGGTGTCGTTTGACTTGCTGCAGACACGCATCTGGTGGTGGGGTGTGCTGCTGATGGCCATTGGTCTGGCAACGGCCCTTTTTGGTGTGGTGTTCTCCACCGTGCAGGTTGAAATGAAGCGCCTGCTGGCCTACTCCAGCATTGAAAACATTGGCCTGATGTGTGCCGGCATGGGGCTGTCCTTGCTGTTTTCAAGCTATGACATGCCGGCGCTGTCAGCCCTTGCGCTCACGGCTGCGCTGTACCACATGATCAGCCATGCATTTTTCAAGAGCTTGCTGTTTTGCAGCACTGGTGCCGTGATGCATGCCACCGGCGAGCGCAGCCTGGGCAAGCTCGGTGGGCTGATCCGCTACATGCCATGGGTGGCCTGGCCGACGCTGGTGGGGGTACTGGCGTGCGCCGGTCTGCCGCCTTTTGGCGGCTTTGTGGCTGAGTGGTTGCTGTTGCAGAGCTTTTTGTTCACCACCGGGCTGCCCAGCCCTTCGCTGGACATGCTGGTGCCAGTGATGGCTGCGCTGATCGCGCTGATTGCCGCCCTGTCGGGTTTTACCATGGTCAAGTATTTCGGTGTTGTTTTTTTGGGGCAGCCGCGTGAGGAAAAACTCTCGCAAGCGCACGATGCCGGTCCCTGGGAGCGCATCGGCATGTTGTGGTTGGTGACCGGCTGCATTTTGCTGGGCCTGTTGCCCAACCAGATGATGACCCTGATCGACCCGGTCACGCGCTTGCTGGTGCAGGGTGGTCTGGCGCAAACCGTAGCCGAGAACGGCTGGCTGTTGGTGCCGGTGCATATTGACCGTGCCAGTTACGCGCCCACCATCTTTTTGCTGGGGGTGCTGCTGAGTTTTGGGCTGACGTTTTTGCTGGTGCGCAAGCTCTACCATGGCCGCCTGCGCCGGGTGCCGCCGTGGGACTGCGGCCACCCCTGGCAAACAGCCCGCATGCAGGATACGGCAGAAGGTTTTGGCCACCCGATCCGGCGCATTTTTTCACCTTTTTTCCGCATCACCAAACATTTGCCCAGCGCCTTTGACGCTGAGCCCAGCTATCGTGTCACGGTGGAAGACCCCCTGTGGCACCTGCTTTATCTGCCGTTGGCGCGAGGGGTGGAGCGGGTCTCGAAGATCGTCGGACTGTTGCAACGGGGGCGCATTGCGGTGTACCTGATGTACAGCTTTGCCACCCTGATTGTGGTGTTGTTGGTGGTGAAACGATGAGTCCACTGGGTGTTTTCTCGCAACTGCTGGCGCTGCTTACGGCGCTGCTGCTGGCACCCTTGCTGTCGGGTTGGGTTAACCAGTGTCGCCACTGGCTGCAAAACAAGTCGGCCCCGGGCCTGCTGCAACCCTACCGCATGCTGCACAAGCTGTTTCATAAAGAGTCGCTGATCGCCGAGCATGCATCAAGCCTGTACCGCTTTGCACCGTATGTGATTTTTGGCTGCATGTTGTTGGCCAGTGCCATCATTCCAACACTGTCCACCGATCTGCCGCTGTCGCCCGCCGCCGATGCGATTGCGCTGGTGGGGCTGTTTGCGCTGGCGCGGGTGTTTATTTCACTGGCAGCGATGGATGTCGGCACAGCGTTTGGCTCTTTAGGCGCACGCCGCGAAATGCTGGTGGGGTTTTTGGCCGAACCGGCGCTGCTGATGGTGTTGTTTTGTGCCTCCATGATTACCCGATCGACCTCGCTGACCGCCATTGTGGAGACGCTGGCGCACCGCGAGCTGATGATTTACCCCAGCCTGCTGCTGGCCGGTGTGGCCTTCACCATGGTGTCGCTGGCTGAAAACGCCCGGGTGCCCGTGGACAACCCTGACACACATCTGGAACTTACCATGATCCACGAGGCCATGATTCTGGAATATTCGGCGCGTCATCTGGCGCTGCTGGAATGGGCCGCAAGCCTGAAGTTGTTTGCCTATTCGGGCATTGGTTTGGCGCTGTTTTTCCCCTGGGGCGTGGCCGATGCCAATTCGCCGCTGGCCCTGTTGCTGGCGCTGCCGGTGCTGGTATTCAAGCTGGCGGTGGGGGGTATGCTGCTGGCGATGATTGAGACTGCCAGCGCCAAGATGCGGATTTTTCGGGTGCCGGAGTTTTTGGGGACTGCCTTTTTGCTGGCAGTGATTGGTCTGCTGGTCAACGTGCTGCTGGGTGTGGGGTAATTCACCATGATCAAGTTTGCCCCCCAGCTCATCAACCTGTTTGCCACGCTGATCCTGCTACTGGCCTTTGCCATGATCTCGCAGCGACGCATTGTGTCGCTGATCAACCTGTTCATGATTCAGGGCGTGGCGCTGGTGGCGGCATCGTTTCTGTTGGGGTTTGTCACACATCAGCCTGATCTGTATGTTTCGGGGACCTTGACCCTGGTGCTCAAGGTGGTGCTGATTCCGTGGATGCTGCATCGCATGATCCGCAAACTCAATGTGCGCTGGGATGTTGAAACCCTGCTGAACATCCCCACCACCATGCTGGTCGGCATTGCGCTGGTGATTTTTGCCTTCAGCCTGGCGCTGCCCATTTCGCGCCTGTCCGATTCGATTGCCGGCGGCTCGCTGGGTATTGCGCTGGCTTGCGTGTTTTTGTCCTTCATGATGATGATCACCCGCTCCAAAGCGGTGCCGCAGGTGATTGGCTTTTTGTCGATGGAAAACGGGCTGATCTTTGCCGCCACCACCGTCACCAACGGCATGCCGATGATTGTCGAATTTGGCATTGCGCTGGACGTGCTGGTGGGGGTGCTGATTCTGGGGGTATTCATGTTCCAGATTCGCGAAAAGTTCGACAGCCTTGACATCCGCCACCTTGAAACGCTCAAGGAAGACTGAGCCGGCCCATGCACATCCTGAACCGTTACCGAGTGCTGGCATGAACGCGCTGTTTTTTGTCTTGGGCGTTCCCCTGCTGGGTGGGCTGGTGCTGGCGCTGACCGGGCACCGCAGCATCGCGCGTGATGTCAACGTGGCTTTCAGTGCCTTGACCTTTGTGGCGAGCTGCTTCATGACCGCGCAGGTGATTGCAGAAGGTCCGGCGTTTGTCTGGGGCAAGCAGTTTTACATTGACCCGCTCAACGTGTTTCTGGTCACGCTGACCGCTTTTGTCAGTTTGACCACGGCGATTTTTTCGCGCCCCTATATGCGGGTCGAGCAGGACCACGGCAAGATGACTGCGCCGCGCATGCGGCTGTACCACAGCATGTACCAGTTGTTCAGTTTCACCATGCTGCTGGGCCTGACCACCAACAATCTGGGCATTATCTGGGTCGCCATGGAAGCCGCTACGCTGACCACCGTGCTGCTGGTCAGCGTCTACCGCACCTCGGCCAGCCTGGAGGCCGCCTGGAAGTATTTCATCCTGTGCGGGGTCGGCATTGCCCAGGCACTGTTTGGCACGGTGCTGCTCTACATGGCGGCCGACAAGGTGCTGGGGCCGGAACACGCCACGCTGTTGTGGACCAGCCTGAGTGATATCAAGGGCCGGCTTGACCCCGCCATCGTCACGCTGGCGTTTGTGTTCCTGCTGGTGGGCTACGGCACCAAAATCGGCCTGGTGCCGCTGCACAGTTGGTTGCCCGATGCCCATGCCGAGGGCCCCACACCGGTCTCAGCCGTGTTGTCGGGCTTATTGCTCAACGTGGCCATGTACGCCGTGCTGCGCGTCAAGGTACTGACCGATGGCGCGCTGGGTACCGCCATGGCGGGCCAGTTGATGATGGGTTTTGGATTGCTGTCGGTGCTGGTGGCGGCGTTTTTTCTGTCACGCCAGAAAGACGTCAAGCGCATGTTTTCGTACTCCAGCATCGAACACATGGGGCTGATCACCTTTGCTTTTGGCATGGGCGGGCCGCTGGCCAACTTTGCCGGGCTGCTGCACATGACGGTGCATTCGCTGGTCAAATCGGCCATCTTTTTTACCGTTGGTCATGCCACCCAAAAAGCCGGCACGCAGCAAATGAGCGACATTCGTGGCCTGATCAAGGTCAACCCCACGGTCGGCTGGGGCCTGATGCTGGGGGTGATGGCGATTTTGGGCATGCCACCCTTTGGTGTGTTTGCCAGCGAGTTTCTGATTTTGACCACGGCCATGCGCGAGCAACCCTGGGCCACACCGTTTTTATTTCTGGCGCTGGGTGTAGCCTTTGCCTCAATGCTGATCCGGGTGTTGCCGATGGTGTTTGGCGACTCCACCCTCAAGCCCTTGGCGCATCCGCCAGCGCTGGTGCCGGTGTTTGTGCATCTGCTGTTGGCATTGGTGCTGGGCCTGTTTATTCCGCCTTATCTGAACGGCTGGTATGAGCAGGCGGCAGCCATGTTGGGGGGCTGAAGTCATGAAGATCGCGGGTCTGGACCTTGAATTTGCGGCCCTGCCAGCGCCGGTGCCGATATGGTTTGCGCAGGTGTCGGTGCCAGAGTGGCAACAAGCCGCCACCGCCGTGCGCGACGTGGGCGGCCGCTTGCTGGCGATATGGGCTTCAGGTGCTATTCAATCAGTAGCTGGTAGCGCAATAACGCCAAGGGCTGGAGCCGTATTTTGTGCATATGTGACGTTGGAGGGCGCGTTGTGGCTGGCCTTGCCGCTGGTGCCTCAAAATGGAGTCGCAAGTTACCCGGACCTGTCTGCCGTGTTTCCGGCGGCGGTCAGAATGCAGCGTGCCGCCGCTGATTTGTCAGGCATTCATGCCCAGGCTGCTGCTGATACGCGTCCCTGGCTGAACCATGGTGCCTGGGCACCCGACCACTTTCCGCTGCGGCAAGACCCAAAACACCTGCCGATGCCAACGCCGGGCGCGCTGATCGACTACCCGTTTGTGCCGGTGCAGGGTGACGGGGTGCATGAGATTGCGGTGGGCCCGGTGCATGCGGGCATCATCGAACCCGGGCATTTCAGGTTTTCGGTGGTGGGTGAACACATCCTGCGCCTGGAGCAACGCCTGGGCTACACCCACAAGGGCACGGAACAGCGCATGACACAACTGCCGGCCTTGCAGGCACATCGGCTGGCCGGGCGGGTGTCGGGCGACTCGACCGTGGCTTATGCCTGGGCCTACAACATGGCGCTGGAGTCGGCCTGTGGTGCCACCATTCCGCCGCGCGCGGCCTGGTTGCGTGCGCTGATGCTGGAGCGTGAGCGCGTGGCCAACCACCTGGGCGACCTGGGTGCGCTGGGCAACGATGTGGCTTTTGCCTTTGGGCTGGCGCAGTTTTCACGCCTGCGGGAGGACTGGCAGCGCGTTTCCAAAGCCGTGTTTGGTCACCGTTTCATGATGGACTGTGTGGTGCCCGGGGGAGTCAAAGCGGATATCAGCCGCACGCACAAAGACCAGATACTGACGCAGTGCGACCTGATCGAGGTGGAGGTGCGCAGCTTGTTCGATGTCTACGAAGCCCATGCCGGCTTGCAAGATCGTTTCTTGGTGACGGGTCGAATCAATCCCGCCCTGGCGGCACAGTTGGGCATGACCGGCCTGGCCGGGCGTGCCAGTGCCCAGGCCTGGGACCTGCGCTGTGACCATGCCTTTGCACCGTACGCCGATTTGCAGGTCAACATGGCCACACACCACAATGGCGATGTGGCCGCCCGGGCGCTGGTGCGGTTTGAAGAAGTGTTTGAATCGCTGCGCCTGATACGCGGCATATTGCTGGATTTGCCGGTGGGCGACATTCAAGGCGATGTCAAGATGCCCGAGCAGGCCACATGTGGCGCCGGCTGGGTGGAGGGCTGGCGCGGTGAGCTCTGGGTGGCGCTTGAGCTGGCCGGTTTGGATGAGGCTAACCGTATCCTGCGCTGCCATCTGCACGATCCCTCGTGGCAAAACTGGCCGGTGCTGGAGCACGCCATCACGAACGACATCGTGGCTGACTTTCCGCTGATCAACAAGTCGTTTAACCTCAGTTACTCGGGGCAAGACCTATGAGGATGTCAGCATGATCTGGAAAGTGATCCAGCAAATCGGCAAGGTTGGCGTGGCGACTGAGCCATCGCCCGACATTGGGGACGTTTTAGCCATGGAGCCCGCACGCATCCAGCGTGAGCTGCTACAAATTTTGGGGCAAGCACTGACCATCCGTCAAGTCGATGCCGGCTCCTGCAACGGTTGCGAGCTCGAAATTCACGCCCTGGGCAACCCCTACTACAACATCGAAGGGCTGGGCATCAAGTTTGTCGCCAGCCCGCGCCATGCCGACCTGCTGCTGGTCACCGGCCCAGTGTCGCGCAACATGGAAATGGCTTTGAAGCGCACCTATGATGCCACGCCCGAACCCAAACTGGTGGTGGCGGTGGGCGATTGCGGCTGTGATGGCGGTCTGTTTGGCGAGAGTTACGCCAGCTGTGGCCGGGTGGCGAATGTGATTCCGGTGGACATCACAGTGCCGGGCTGCCCGCCCGAGCCGGTGGACATCTTGCGTGGCATCCTGATGGCGGTGCGGCGGCGGGTTCAGTCGAAGTAATTCCATTTCGAAATCATTTGTGTCTTGGCGCGAAGTCGCTAGCAACAACGACACGGATGATTTAGAAATGGAATAACCTGAGCGGCATGGGCCGGAAGATTGGCAAATCCAGCCGAGATACCTGCCGTACCTGCGACATCAACGGTGTCTTCATTTACACAGGTAGAACAGTCTTCATTTGCGCCAGAACTGGGGTACAAACAGCACCATCACCGCCAGCAGTTCCAGGCGACCCATTAACATGCCAACAGTGCACACCCAAGTCTGAAAGTCGGTCAACGAGGCGAAACTGCCCTGTGGCCCCACGCTGCCCATGGCCAGGCCGATGTTGTTGACACATCCCACCACCGCAGAAATGGCGCTGACCACGTCCAAACCACTGATCAGCAGCAACATGGTCAGCCCGATGTGGGTTGCCAGGTAAATCAGCATGAACGCCACAACCGAGGCCATTACTTTGGAACCAATGACTGCGCCACCCAGCGTGACCGGGTTGACCGCACGCGGGTGAACCGCCAGAACCAGTTCACGCCGTGCCTGTTTGAACAGCAAGATCATGCGCACCATCTTCAAGCCGCCGCCGGTTGAGCCGGCACAGGTGGCAAAACTGCCCAGCGCCATCATCCATACCGGGGCAAAAATTGGCCACACCGAATAGTCCTGCGTGGCATAGCCCGTGGTGGTGGCAAAAGACACCACATGAAAGGCCGCCTCGCGCAAGCTGACCCAAACATTGTCGTAGGTCTGGTGATAAACCAATACCGTTGTCACCGCCAGTACAGAGACCAACAACACCAAAAAGTAGGCGCGCACCTCGGCATCGCGTACCAAAGAGTGCAGCGACCTGGCGCGCCAAACAACGAAGTAGCGCGCAAAACTGACACCAGCCAGGGTCATGAAGATGATCGCGACACCTTCAAGGGCAGGGGAGTTGAAATAGCCAAAACTCGCGTCGTGCGAGGACAGTCCCCCCAAGCCCATGGTCGAACACATGTGCATGAAGGCATCGGGCCAGTTCATGCCAGCCCAATGGTAGGCCAGCATACACGCGGCAGAAAACACAAAATAAATACTCCACAGGCCACGCGCTGTTTCTGCAATGCGGGGAGTGAGCCGGTCATCCTTGATGGGGCCTGCTGCCTCTGCCTTGTAAAGCTGCACGCTGCCCAAACCCAACAGCGGCAGAACAGCCACCACCAGCAGCATGATGCCCAGACCACCAAACAGTTGCAGCACACAGCGCCACACATTGACCGACACCGGCAACTGGTCCAAGCCTGAAAGCACGGTAAAACCGGTGGTGGTAAACCCGCTCATGGTCTCAAAATAGGCATCGGTCCAGCTCAAGCCAGGAATGGCCAGTACCAGTGGAAAGGCAGAAAACGCCGGGAGTACCGACCACACCAGGTTGACCAGCAAAAAACCATCGCGGGGCAACAACTCGCGCCGGTAGTCCATGGTGACATGCCACAACAGGAAACCACAAGTCGCTGTCACGGCAATCGACAACCACCACACATTTCGCACTTCGACGGGGTCAAGCTGCCAACCCCAGGCCAGAGGCACAAGAAACATGGCTGCATATCCCACCAGGACACGAGCCAACACATTGAGAACAGGTGCAAAAAAAGCCATGGCAGGTCAGAAAAAAGTGGCGCTGACCTGGAACAGCTTTTCCACCGCCCGCAGCATGCGCTTGTCAGGCAGAAAGATGATCACATGGTCATCTGCCTGAATCGTCAGGTCGTGGTACGGCATCAGCACCTGACAAGCCTCATCCGTGCC
Source organism: Rhodoferax sp. (assembly GCA_020048795.1). Lineage (GTDB taxonomy): Bacteria > Pseudomonadota > Gammaproteobacteria > Burkholderiales > Burkholderiaceae_C > Rhodoferax. Next base: position 7,071 of record JAIFMA010000185.1, on the reverse strand, counting down.
GCGCACCACGGCACCAAGGCGGGCCCCCTTGGGCAACTCAATCTGCTCAATGCGTCGCCCCACCAGCCGCGAAGTGCGGGCATCACCACGCGCCACACCCTCAATCGCCTCGGCCGCACCCCGGCGCAGGCTGTGCACCACCGCCACATCACCGCGCCGGATATGGGTCAACAACTCACCAATGATGGTCTGCGAAGGCGATAGCGCGATGTCAATCGTGCTGCCTTGCATCATCTCTGCATAGATCCGCCGATTGATCAGCGAAATCACGCGCCGCACACCCAGCCGCTTGGCCAGCATGGCCGACAAGATGTTGTCCTCGTCATCACCGGTCAGGGCGATGAACAGATCCATGTCACCCACGTTTTCCTCGGTCAGCAGGTCTTCGTCGGTGGCATCCCCTTCAAGCACCAGCACCTCGCTGGGCAACTCGCTGGCCAGGTACTCACAGCGCTTGCGGTTCAGGTCAATGATCTTGACCTGGCATTGCCCGGTCAGGCTGCGTGCCAGGCGCAAACCCACTTTACCCCCCCCGGCAATCATCACCCGGCGCACCGGTTGGTCAAAGTTGTGGATGGCCCCCAGCACGTGTCGAATCTTGACCTTGTCCGCCAGCACAAAAACCTCGTCGCCCGGCAACATCCGCGTGCCGGGCTCCACATGCAGTTCGGCATCTTGCCGGTAAATGGCCACCACACGCATGGTGGCCGCAGGAAACAGCGCCTTGAATTCACTGATGGTGTGGTTCACCAGCTTGCCCTGCGCCGAGGCCCGCACCGCAATCAGATGCGCCCGGCCCTGCGAGAACTCCAGCACCTGTAGCGCCTCAGGGTAGTCAATCAGCAGGTGGATGTAGTGCATGACCGACTCTTCGGGGCAGATCACATGGTCTACCGCAAAACCATTCTTGCCCAGCAGGGCATCGCCTTCGAGAAACTCGGGTGATCGCAGCCGTGCGATGGTGGTGGCGATGTTGAACACGTCATGCGCCACCTTGCAGGCGGTCAGGTTGGTCTCGTCGAGGGCAGCGCAGGCAATGAACATGTCGGCATCATTGGCACCAGCCTGTCGTAACACCGAAGGCTGGATGCCGTTGCCTGGGACACCACGCAGGTCAAGCCGGTCCTCAAGAACGCGCAAACGCTCGGGGTCGGGGTCAATCACGGTGATGTCGTTTTGTTCGGAGACCAGGCTCTCGGCCACACTTTCGCCGACACGGCCGGCCCCCAAAATGATGATTCGCATGCAAAAAGCCCTTGTGTTTACCAAATCATAGCCGTGCTGTAGGGCCTGTTCGTGGCGGCTGCTTCGAAAGGAGCTCGGGGTTGAAGAACCGCCATTGACCCAACATCCCGCAGCGTGCTGATCCATCTGGGTATGGATGATCGATGGATTCGCAGCCGGTCGTGGGATCTGGCTTGGCCTCAACCCTCAGTGCCGTGGTGCAGGCGTTTTTTTGACGACTGCATAACGTTGCAGCGTGCGCTGGCGCGCCGTGGCATGATCCACCAGCGGATGCGGATAGTCCACGCCCAGTGTCACACCGGCTGCCTGAAGCTCCAGCGGTTTGGCCGTCCAGGGGGCGTGAATGGCCTGGTTGGACAACCCGGCCAGTTGCGGCAGGTAGCGGCGAATGAATTTGCCCTGCGGGTCAAACTTTTCGCTTTGGCTTACCGGGTTGAAAATTCTGAAATAGGGCTGTGCATCGCAGCCGCTGGAGGCCACCCATTGCCAGCCGCCATTGTTGGCCGACAGGTCAAAGTCATTCAGGTGCTGGGCAAAATAGCGCTCGCCCCAGCGCCAGTCCAGCCCCAGGTCTTTGACCAAAAAGCTGCCCACCACCATGCGCAGGCGGTTGTGCATATAGCCGCTCTGGTTGATCTGGGCCATGGCGGCATCCACCAGCGGGTAGCCGGTGCGCCCCCGGCACCAGGCGTCAAAGCGCTCGATGGCCGCCGGCCCGCTGTCCCACGCGATGGCGTCATATTCCGGCTTGAAGGCGCTATGGGCCACATGCGGAAAATTCGCCAGAATTGAAAAATAAAAGTCGCGCCAGACCAGCTCGCTCAGCCATACCGCAGCGCCCGGGCTGCCGGCCAGTTGGCGCTGCCAGGCGGTGGCTACCAGTTGGCGGATGGAGAGCGTGCCAAAACGCAGGTGCACCCCCAGATAACTCGGCCCTTTGACCGCCGGAAAGTCGCGGGTGACGTGGTACTGGTCCATGCGCCCGAAAAAATCTTCAAACAACTGGGCACCGCCGCGCATACCCACCGGAATCTTCAAGGTTGACAAATTGCTGGCCCCAAAGCCAAGCTCGCTCAGTGCTGGCACGGGGGTTTGACAGCCCGGCGGGCGTGGCGCAAGTCTTGTTACCAGCGGGCTGATGTTGTGCTCGTGCAAATGCTCGGCGCCCAGGCGCGACAACCAGTTGTTTTTGTAGGGGGTAAAGACGCCGTAAACCGTGCCGGCCTGAGTCAGGATCTCACGCCCTTCAAAAATCACCTGGTCTTTGCAGGTTTGAAAATCAATGCCCGATGGCGCCAGAGCGGCCCTGACGTGTTCGTCTCGGGCCACCGCGTCTGGTTCGTAGTCTCGGGCTGCAAAAACACACTGCGCCTTGAGTTGGTGGGCCAACGTGACGATGTCCTCGCTGGCCATGGCCTGGCGCACGATCAAACCACCTTGCGCATGGCCGCTTGCCTGGTGCAGGGCATCGTCAAGTTGCACGATCGACTCACGGATAAATTCAACACGCCGGTCAATACCGGGCAGCCCGGCCAGAATTTCGCGGTCAAAAACAAACACGCAGTGCACTTGCCGGCATTGGCTCAGGGCCAGGTGCAATGCCGCGTTGTCCGCCAGGCGCAAGTCCCGGCGAAACCACATCAGTCCTGTGTCAAATGGATGGCTCATGTTCACCGCTAAAATTGTTTCATGTCTGCTGATTCTGCCCTTATCAATCTGACGAATCATTTTTTGATCGCCATGCCTGGGCTGCAAGATGAGCTTTTTGGGCACAGTGTGGTGTATCTGTGCGAGCACAGCCAGCGTGGTGCCTTGGGGCTGGTGATCAACAAACCCTGTGACATCTCACTTAAAAACCTGTTTGACAAGGTGGAACTGCCCCTGACCCGGCCCGATCTGGCGCAAGCGCTGGTTTTTTATGGTGGTCCAGTGCAGACCGAGCGCGGCTTTGTGCTGCACGAGGCCACCTTTGCCGATGCCGACAAACCCGCAGACCCGGTTTACGCCAGCACCATGTCGATTCCGGGTGGCCTGGAAATGACCACCTCCAAAGACGTTCTGGAAGCCATTTCAACCGGGGGTGGTCCGCGCAAGGTGCTGATATCGCTGGGTTATTCGGCCTGGGGCGAAGGCCAGCTGGAGTCTGAGCTGGGTGAAAACAGCTGGCTGACGGTCGCCGCTGATACCCGCGTGATTTTTGACACCCCGGTGGCGCAGCGCTACGCCCAGGCTCTGCAGCTTCTGGGCCTGGAGGCCTGGATGCTTTCTGGTGAAGCCGGTCATGCCTGACGCGCCCTAAAAATATTGCCAAATATGGCTCTAGCCCTTATGAATAAAGCGCCAGCAGCTATACCTGTTGTAGCGCCTGATTTGCAGACTTTTATGGCGCTGGACTTCGGTCAAAAGCGCACCGGCTTTGCCGTGGGCAACCGGCTGCTGCGCACCGCCCAGCCGCAGGGCACGATTACCGCCGAGGGTGATGCACGCTTTGCCAAGATTGCCCAGCGTCTGAAAGAATGGCAGCCCGATGCGCTGGTGGTGGGCGTGCCGTTTCACCCGGATGGCGCAGCCCATGAAAACACCGTGCGTGCCCGGCGCTTTGCACGGCAATTACATGGGCGCTTTAACTTGCCGGTGTTTGAGGTGGACGAGCGTTACACCACCACCGAGGCCCTGGCCAGCGGCGCGCGCGATGCAGATGCTGCTGCCGCCTGCATCATTCTTGAGCAATTTTTAAGGAACTTGTGATGAGTCAAATACCCTTCAACCAGCCCGGCAGCGCGGCGCCTTCGGATGCCGCCAGCCCCGGGGCCTTGTGGCTGGATGCTGAAGCCCTGTATGGCGAGTTATTGCAGAGCATTCAGGCCTCGTTCAAACCCGATATGAGGCTGATGGGCGTGACTTCGGGCGGGGTCTGGCTGGCGCAGCGGCTGCGTCAGGACCTGGGTTTGACTGAAGCGATTGGCATCATTTCGTCGGCCCTGCACCGCGACGACTATGCCAGCCGCGGCATGACAGCGGCCGCGCAAACCAAAATTCCGTTTGATGTCAACCACGCGCACATCTTGTTGCTTGACGATGTGCTCTACACCGGGCGCACCATTCGTGCCGTCATCAACGAGCTGTTTGACTTTGGTCGCCCGGCCAGCGTGAGACTAGCGGTGCTGGTGGACCGTGGTGGGCGCGAGCTGCCCATCCAGGCCGATATTTGCGCCGCACGCATCAGTTTGCCAGCGGTGCAGTCGCTGTCGCTGGCCCGCAGTGAGGCCGGCAAATTCAGTTTTAACGTGAGAACCCGCTAACCATGCTGTACCAGCGCAACCCGCAACTCAATCAAAACGGTGAATTGATTCACCTGCTGTCCACCGAAGGTTTGCCCAAAGGCATCCTGACCCAGGTGCTTGACACGGCGGCCAATTTTGTCTCGGTCAGTGACCGCGAGGTGAAAAAAGTGCCGTTGCTGCGTGGCAAAAGTGTGTTCAACCTGTTTTTCGAGAACTCCACGCGCACCCGCACCACCTTTGACATTGCCGCCAAGCGTCTGAGTGCCGATGTCATCAACCTCGACATTGCCAAATCGTCCGCGTCCAAGGGCGAGTCGCTGCTTGACACCATTGCCAACCTGAGCGCCATGGCGGCTGATATTTTTGTCGTGCGTCACGGTGAATCGGGCGCGCCTTACCTGATTGCCCAGCATGTGGCTCCGCATGTGCATGTGATCAATGCCGGTGACGGCCGTCATGCCCACCCGACGCAGGGGCTGCTGGACATGTACACCATCCGGCATTTCAAGCAGGACTTTGCCAACCTCACCGTGGCCATTGTGGGTGACGTGTTGCACTCGCGGGTGGCGCGCTCTGACATTCATGCCCTGACCACGCTGGGCTGTGCCGAAGTGCGGGTGGTCGGCCCCAAAACCCTGGTGCCATCCGACATGGCGCAAATGGGCGTGCGGGTTTGCCACACGCTCGAAGAGGGCATACGGGGCTGTGATGTGATCATCATGCTGCGCCTGCAAAACGAACGCATGAGCGGCGCGTTGCTGCCTTCGAGCCAGGAGTTTTTCAAGAGTTTTGGCCTGACCACCGAGAAACTGCAACTGGCCAAACCCGATGCGATCGTGATGCACCCGGGCCCGATCAACCGTGGCGTCGAGATTGACTCGGCGGTGGTTGACGGCAAGCAAAGTGTGATCTTGCCGCAAGTCACCTTTGGCATCGCGGTACGCATGGCGGTGATGAGCATTGTGGCGGGCAATGAAGCCTGAACCCACCGACGCAACCCAAGACACTGTATGAATACATCGCAAAACGTACTGATCCAGCATGGCCGGGTCATTGATCCCGCCAGTGGTTTTGATCAAAAAGTGGATCTAGCCCTTGTCAATGGGGCGGTAGCCACTATAGATAACATAGCGCCTGATTTTCAGCCCGACATCACTGTGGATGCCAGCGGCTGCCTGGTGCTGCCCGGTCTGGTGGACCTGGCGGTGCGCCTGCGCGAGCCAGGTTATGAACACGCCCGCATGCTCGATTCTGAAATGGGCGCAGCCATGGCGGGGGGTATCACCAGCCTGGTTTGCCAGCCCGACACCGACCCGGTACTGGACGAGTCGGGTCTGGTTGAGATGCTGCGTTTTCGGGCCGAAAAACTACAGCAGGCACGGGTTTACCCGCTGGGTGCCCTGACGCGTAACCTGCAGGGCACCACGCTGACCGAGATGGTCGAACTGACCGAGGCCGGCTGTGTGGCCTTTAGCCAGGCCGAAGTGGCGCTGTCCAACACCCAGGTGTTGCAGCGGGCCTTGCAGTACGCCAGTACCTTTGGCTACGCGGTCTGGCTCCGGCCCCAAGACGGCTACCTGGGCCAGGGTGTGGCCGCCAGCGGTGCACTGGCGACGCGGATGGGTTTGAGTGGGGTGCCGGTGATGGCTGAAACCATTGCCATGCACACCATTTTTGAGCTGATGCGTGGCACCGGGGCCAGGGTGCATCTGTGCCGCATCAGCAGCGCGGCAGGTGTGGCGCTGGTGCGCCAGGCCAAGGCCCAGGGCCTGGCATTGACCTGCGATGTCAGCATCAATTCATTGCACCTGACCGACATGGACATTGGTTACTTTGACAGTCGGGCGCGACTGAACCCGCCGCTGCGCCAGCAGCGCGACCGCGACGCCCTGCGGGCTGGTCTGGCTGATGGCACCATTGACGCACTGGTGTCAGACCACACACCGGTGGATGATGATGCCAAGGCTTTGCCTTTTGCCCAGAGCGAGCCCGGGGCAACCGGGCTGGAACTGCTGCTGAGCCTGGCCTACAAGTGGCATCTTGACACCGGGGTTGATCTGCTGCGCGCGCTGGCGGCGGTAACCAGCAGCCCGGCTGCGGTGCTGGGCACGGCGCTGGGTTCGCGCCAGGGGCGCACCGGTCGGCTGTTGGCCGGGGGGCTGGGCGACATCTGCGTGTTTGACCCGCAGCAAGCCTGGACGGTGCAGGCCGATGCGCTTTGCAGCCAGGGCAAACACACGCCGTTTTCAGGTTATGAGTTGCCCGGGCAGGTGCGGCTGACGCTGGTGGGTGGGCAGGTGGGCTATCAACGTTCATAATCATCACTTTTGGTGAATGGCAGGATGTCCAGCCTGGCAAGCCGGACTGAGCATGATTCATCATTAACGTCAGATTAGAATTCCTGTCGTCGTGCTTGGCCTGTGTTCAGGCCCAAAGATCGGGTCCAACAGAGGTTTATGGGTATGCTGAATCAAGTGCAAGATGGGGGTAACGTGGGTCAAGCAGATTTGGTCAAAACCGACCAGACCTTTGAGTCGGCGGC
>JAIFMA010000053.1 GCA_020048795.1 Rhodoferax sp. | reverse complement strand
TGCCGGGTGGGTAAAAACCCAGCACGGCGGCCAGAGCCGGGCGTAGTTCAGCGGTGTCGGGGGTGGCGCTTTGAATCAGTGACTTGGTCGCGGCCAGCGGCACCAGGGCGGCACGGCTGCTGCGAGGTGCCATTTTGGCCACCAGACTGTCAGCCAGATTCAGCAGGCGCAGTCGGGTTCGCATTGGCTGCGGCAGTGCTGCGGTGTCCGGATCGTGGTGCCACTGGACCAGGGCCAGCAATTCATCGTCGTGCAGGCCAAAGCCGCGCAAGATGTCACTGCTGGTTGGCGCGTGCAGGGCAATGATCTGGCGCTGCGCCAGGTTGGGTGGTTTGAGCTGGCATGCCAGACTGTCTTGCGGACGCGCCATGCCGATGTTCATCACCAGGCCTGAGCGCAGCAGCAGCGCCGGGCTGCCTTCCGGCAGCGCCAGTTTGGCAGCGGTCAGTGCGCCCAGGATACCTGCCAGCAGGGCATGGGTGGCGCAATACCCCAGGGTCGGGTCAGGCAGCGCCTGAAACAGCACAAACAGGGCTTCGTCCGGGTCGCGTTTGAGCAGGGTCAGGGCTTTTTGCTCAATACCGGCCAGGCGCGCCAGCGGGCTGCTGGCAGCTCCGCCCTGGTATAGCAGGCCGCGCAGAACTTCCTGCAGGTCGATCCAGCCGCCCTCCACGCTGCGGCCCTCCAGGTAGTCCGAGTCGAGAATGTCGCTGGGCATGGGCGCGCGCGCGATGGTCCCCACGTCAACACCGCTGCGACGCATTTGGCGCATGCTGCGTTCCAGGCTTTTCTGCCACGCCAGGGCATCCGACTCGGTCATGCTGGCGTGGTGGGTGGCCAGCATGTCGCGGTGCGCGTCAGACTGCAGCACTTGCCCACGCCGCAGCAACAGGCGCCCGTCAGGCGTCCAGATATCCACCGGCAGCGCTTGGCCCAGCTGGACCCGGATCAAGGGAACGGGCACATAGGTCGGCATCAGTTCGTCACCATGGGCACGCGTGCGGCCAACCCGCACATCAGCTCATAACCCAGCGTGCCAGCGGCCTGCGCCACTTCGTCAATAGCCAGTACCTCGCCATTGGCCGCGCGTCCCCACAAGGTCACCTCGCTGCCAAAACCCACCGGCACACCGGCCTCTGACAGCGCAGTCAGGTCCACCGCCAGCATGTCCATGCTGACGCGGCCCAGGGTACGGGTGCGATGGCCCGCCACCAGCACCGGCGTGCCGGTTGGGCAAATCCGCGGGTAACCGTCGGCGTAGCCGCATGCCACCACCCCCACCAGGGTGGGCCGTTCAGCCAAAAATGCAGAGCCATATCCGACGCTAGCGCCCGTATCAATTGCCTGAGTAGCTATGATTTTGGATGCAAGCGTGATGCCCGGCTGCAAGTCCCACTGGGCACTGCTGTGAGCCGGAAAGTCGGGCGCACTGCCGTACAGCGCAATGCCCGGGCGAATCCAGTCGCTGACCACCCGCTGGGCCGGGTCGACTGGGTTGTCGCCACTGTGACGCAGCGTAGCGGCACTGTTGCTCAGGGACCGCTCACCGGGCAAATCCCGCGTGAACTGCTCAAACACCTGGAGTTGCTGCCCCACGCCACGGGCACCGTCAGCGTCGCTGAAATGGGTCATCAACGAAATTTCGTCCACCTGGGGCAATGCGTTCAATCGGGTCCAGGCTGATCGGTAGCACTGCGGGGTAAATCCGAGCCGGTTCATGCCCGAGTTCATCTTTAGAAATACCCGGTGCCCGCCATTGGTTTTGTGCGCCGCCAGCATGTCAATCTGCTCCTCGCAATGCACCGTATGCCACAGGTCCAGGCGGGAACACAGCTCCAGGTCGCGTGCTTCAAACACCCCTTCCAGCAACAAGACCGGGCCACGCCAGCCCAGGGCGCGCACACGCTGTGCCTCGTCCAGGTCAAGCAGGGCAAAACCGTCGGCGCTGCGCAAGCCCTGGTAGACACGCTCGATGCCGTGGCCATAGGCGTTGGCTTTGACCACGGCCCAGGCTTTGGCATCGGGGGCCGCCAAGCGTGCGCGCGCCAGATTGTGTTGCAGTGCAGCCGTGTGAATGGTGGCAAGGATCGGACGTGGCATAAGGTTCTGGACAAAGCGGTGGGGGCAATTTTGACACCGCCCGGCCGTGCTATAACCCCCACCACGTTTGGAGACACATCACACCACCCGACACCTCACAGGGTGAGGCAAAACAGTCATACATGAAACGCGGTTTTTTTACCATCATGGCAGCGCAGTTCTTCAGCTCGCTGGCCGACAACGCCCTGTTTGTTGCTGCCGTCCAATTGCTGCGCAGCAGTCATGCGCCGCAATGGCAGCAGGCCGCCCTGGTGCCCATGTTTGCGCTGTTTTACGTGGTGCTGGCACCGTTTGTAGGTGCCTTGGCTGACTCGATGCCCAAGGGACGGGTCATGTTGCTGAGCAATTTCATCAAAGTGGCAGGTTGCCTGTTCATGCTGTTTGGCACCCACCCGCTGATGGCCTATGCGGTGGTCGGTCTGGGGGCCGCAGCCTATTCGCCGGCCAAATACGGCATCCTGACCGAGTTGCTGCCGGCCTCGCAACTGGTCAAGGCCAACGGCTGGATTGAGGGGCTGACCATCGGATCGATTATTTTGGGCGTGTTGCTCGGCGGGCAGCTGGTGGGGCCCCATGTGGCACCGCGCTTGCTGTCGATTGATTTTCCACTGATCAATACCGGCATCAACAATGCGCCCGAGGCGGCCATTTCGGTGCTGATTTTTGTCTATTTGCTGGCCGCCTGGTTCAACACCCACATTCCCCTGACCGGTGTGCTGATGCGTGCGCTGCCCAACAAAATTTTGTCGCTGCTGCCTGATTTCTGGTCGTGCAATGCACGCCTGTGGCGCGACAAGCTGGGCCAAATCTCGCTGGCAGCCACCACCCTGATCTGGGGTGTGGCAGGTAACTTGCGGTTTATCGTGCTGGCCTGGGCCGCCGCCGCACTGGGCTACACCGTCACGCAAGCCTCGGCGTTGCAGGGTGTGGTGGCGATTGGCATGGCGCTGGGGGCAGTGGTGGCTTCGATGCGCATGCGCCTCGAAGACGGCCCACGCGTGATCACGCTGGGTATTGGCATGGGGTTGCTGATCATTTTGCTGATTTTTATCAACAACGTCTGGTTGGCCGCGCCGTTTCTGATCATGCTGGGGGCGCTGGGTGGTTTTTTGGTGGTACCGATGAACGCGCTGCTGCAACATCGCGGCCATAACCTGATGGGTGCCGGGCGCTCGATTGCGGTACAGAACTTCAATGAGCAGGCCTGCATTCTGGTGCTGGGGGCCTTGTACAGCCTGTCCACCGGGCTGGGCTTGCCAACCTTTGGTGCCATCACCCTGTTTGGCTTGGTGATTGCCGGTTTTATGTGGGTGATCAAGCACTGGCATGCTCGCAACTGCCTCGAACATGGCCCAGAGGTGGATCGCTTGCTGGCCATTGCCCGCAATGACAAGGCGCATGGCTGATGACAACGGCGCTGCAAGGGGTTGGGTAATCGTTTACATTGAGACTCGGTCTTCCCCCGGGGTTATTCAGATTCACCTGAAAGGTTTGTGATGAGCACGGTCTATGACTTTGAGGCGCTGTCCATTGACGGCAAAAAAGTAGCCCTGAAAAAGTTCAAGGGCCAAGTAATTCTGGTCGTTAACACCGCCAGCGCCTGTGGCTTCACACCGCAGTTTGCCGGTCTGGAAAAGCTGCATGAAACCTATGCCGCGCAGGGCCTGGCGGTGCTGGGTTTCCCGTGTAATCAGTTTGGTGCCCAGGATGCGGGTAGCAACGACGAAATTGCCGAGTTTTGCCAACTCAATTTTGGTGTGACTTTCCCGATGATGCAAAAGATCGATGTCAACGGCGCTCAGGCACATCCGCTGTACCAGTGGCTTGCCAGTGAAGCGCCAGGTCTGCTGGGCAGCAAATCCATCAAATGGAATTTCACCAAGTTTCTGGTGGGCAAAGACGGCGCGGTGCTCAAGCGCTACGCGCCCACGGACACACCCGAGAGCCTGACGCGCGACATTGAGGCCGCCTTGGCCGCCTGATGCCAGCGTCAAAGCCAGGGCCCCAAGTTGGGCCGTGTGCTGTCGGTGACCCCGGTTGAATGAGACGATGGCAGGGTGATCGACTGCCAGGCGGGTTGATTCAGCGCAGCCGCTGCGCTGCTTCGCGCAAACTGGCGGCGGTGGCCTCCCACCCCAGGCAGGCATCGGTGATGGACACGCCATAACGCAGATCTTTGGGGTCGGCCAGCTTCTGCTTGCCCTCGAACAGGTTGGACTCGAGCATCACGCCCTTGATGGAGCGGCAGCCATCCACGATCTGCCCCACCACATCCTTGAGCACCAGACTTTGCAGCGTGTGGTTCTTGCGCGAATTGGCGTGGCTGCAATCGACCACGATGTTGGCTGGCAACCTGGCCGCAACGAGTTCGGCTTCGGCCTGCGCCACGGCCACCGAATCGTAGTTGGGGTTGCCCCCGCCGCGCAAAATCAGGTGGCCGTAGGCGTTGCCCCGGGTATGGGTGAGCGCCACCTGGCCGTCGCCGTTGATCCCCAAAAAGGCGTGCGGTTGGGCCGCTGAGAGCATGGCGTTGATTGCCACCTCCAGACTGCCGTCGGTACCGTTCTTGAAGCCCACCGGGCTCGACAGGCCGCTGGCGAGCTCGCGGTGGGTCTGGCTCTCGGTGGTACGTGCACCAATCGCGCTCCAGGCAATCAGGTCGCCCAGGTACTGTGGCGTGATCGGGTCCAGTGCCTCGGTGCCACAGGGCAGGCCCATGTCGTTCAAGTCCACCAGCAGTTTGCGGGCCAGGTGCAGGCCTTCCTCAATGCAAAATGAGTCGTCCATGTGGGGGTCGTTGATCAGGCCTTTCCAGCCGACCGTGGTACGTGGTTTTTCAAAATACACGCGCATCACCACATACAGATGCTCTTTGAGCTCATCGGCCAGAACTTTGAGCCGCCGCGCGTAATCCATCGCCGCTGCAATATCGTGGATGGAGCACGGCCCGACAACCACCAGCAGACGCGGGTCTTGCCCCTTGAGAATGTTGGCCACGGTGGCACGCGCCGCGCTGACGGTTTGTGTCGCGCGGTCGCTGGCAGGAACGGCATCGTGCAGTTGTGAAGGTGGCAGCAGGGTTTGCTGCGACAGCACATTCAGGTTTTCAAAGGCGTTGGGAAAGGTCATAAAAATACTAATAAAAATGGGCTGTAGCCTATATTCTATATGCGTTATAAGCTATTATTTTGATAGTTTATGCACTGCTGACCGAATCAATCGCCTGCGTCAGGATTCCCGTCGATGAATCATGACAGCCGGGGTTGTCCCTGTAACATCGCGGCCGGGCCCAGGCCAAAGTCAGGCCGGCTTGTTTTCATCAAACCGAAACCCTTGGAAGCCGAATGAGCACTGAAATGAATCCCTCGATCTGGCGTGCGCCAGAAATTTCGATGCGCTGGTGGCCAGTGTTTTTGCGCAACCTGCTGGTCTGGCGCAAGCTGGCCATTCCAAGCCTGGTGGGCAACATTGCCGAGCCGCTGATGTGGCTGGTGGCCTTTGGCTACGGCATGGGCGCGCTGGTGGGCAAGGTCAAGGTGGATGGGGTGGAGGTGCCCTACATCCTGTTTCTGGCCAGCGGCAGCATCTGCATGAGCGCCATGAATGCTGCAAGTTTTGAAGCACTCTATTCAGCGTTTTCAAGGATGCATGTGCAAAAAACCTGGGACGGCATCATGAATGCGCCGGTCAATCTGGACAACATCGTGCTCGCCGAAATGTTGTGGGCGGCGTTCAAGTCGCTGTTTACCGTGACCGCCATTTTGGGCGTGATGCTGGCCTTGGGTATCAGCTATTCACCCAAATTGCTGATTGCCTGGCCGGTACTGCTGGGGGTGGGTATCACCTTCAGTTGCGTGGCGTTGATCTTCAACGCGCTGGCCCAGGGCTACGATTTTTTTACCTATTACTTCACGCTGTTTCTGACACCAATGATGTTTTTGAGCGGCATCTTCTTTCCGCTGGAGCAACTCCCACCGGTGGTGCGCGCCATTTCAGAATGGCTGCCGCTGACCAACGCGGTCGATCTGGTGCGCCCGCTGTTCATGGACCAGTGGCCCACCCGCTGGCTGCGCCCGCTGGCAGTGCTGGCGGGCTTTGCCGTGGCGGGCTTCTGGATTGCGCTGGCACTGACGCGCCGCCGCTTTCGCGGCTAACGACTGTCAGATGCCCAGACTCTAGTGTCAAATTGACCTCTAGCGCCCATCCTGCTTGCGCTGAAAGCTATTCTAAATATAGCAATTGAAATTTGCCGCCGCTTGCCGACAAAGCACACTTGGCGCATCAGGCAGCGGCTTTGACCTTCTGCCGCCAGGCGTGCAGCAGCGGCTCGGTGTAGCCACTGGGTTGTGCCAGACCCTTGAACACCAGATCACAGGCGGCCTGGTAGGCCATCGACGTTGCAAAGTTGCCAGCCATTGGTTGGTACAGTGGGTCACCCGCGTTCTGACCATCCACCACGGCAGCCATGCGCTCAAACGTCTCTTTCACCTGGGCCTCGGTCACCACGCCATGGTGAAGCCAATTGGCCATGTGCTGGCTGCTGATACGCAGTGTGGCGCGGTCTTCCATCAGGCCGATGTTGTGGATGTCGGGCACCTTGGAGCAACCGACACCCTGGTCCACCCAGCGCACCACATAGCCCAGAATGCCCTGGGCGTTGTTGTCAAGCTCCTGCTGTTTCTCAGCGTCGGTCCAGTTCGGTGTTGCGGTCACCGGAATGTGCAGCAGGCCGCTGAGCAAGGCCTCGCGCTCCTGCTCGGGGTTGCCTTTGGCGTAAGCTTTCTCAAGCTCCTTCTGCACGTCACTGACCAGCACCTGGTGGTAATGCAGGGCGTGCAGGGTGGCCCCGGTAGGGCTGGGCACCCAGGCGGTGTTGGCACCGGCCTTGGGGTGCACAATTTTCTGTTCCAGCATGGCTTTCATCAAATCGGGCATGGCCCACATGCCTTTGCCAATTTGCGCCTTGCCACGCAAGCCGCATTGCAGGCCGACTTGCACATTGTTGCGCTCGTAAGCCTGAATCCAGGCGCTGGTCTTCATGTCGCCTTTGCGGATCATCGGGCCGGCCAACATGGCACTGTGCATTTCATCACCGGTGCGGTCCAGGAAGCCGGTGTTGATAAAGGCCACCCGGCTGGCGGCGGCGGCAATGCAGGCCTTCAGGTTGACACTGGTGCGGCGCTCTTCGTCCATGATGCCGAGCTTGACGGTGCTGTCAGGCAGGCCCAGCAGCTGCTCGACCCGGCCAAACAGTTCGCTGGCAAAGGCGACTTCAAACGGGCCGTGCATTTTGGGCTTGACGATGTAGACCGAGCCCTTGCGCGAATTGCGGATGGCATCTTTTTTGGTCTTTTGCAGATCGTGCATGGCAATCGTGGTCGTCACCACCGCGTCCAGGATGCCTTCCGGGATTTCGCGGACCTGGCCGGCTTTGTCAGTGTACAAAATGGCCGGATTGGTCATCAGGTGGCCGACATTGCGCACAAACATGAGTGCGCGGCCATGCAGGCGCACCTTTTTCTGGCCGTCGGCACCGGTGTAGCTCCGGTCCGCGTTCAAGCCACGAGTAAAGGTCTTGCTGCCCTTGGCGACCTCCTCGGTCAAGTTGCCTTGCAAAATGCCCAGCCAGTTGCTGTAACCCAGAAGCTTGTCGTCAGCATCCACGGCGGCCACCGAGTCTTCCAGGTCGAGGATGGTGGACAGCGCGGCCTCTACCACCAGGTCGGAAACACCCGCCGGGTCGGCCGCACCAATCGGGGTGGCCCGGTTGATGATCAGGTCCAGGTGCAGGCCGTGATGCACCAGCAACACCGAGGCAGGTGCTTTGGTGTCGCCCTGATAGCCGACAAACTGGTCGTTGTCCTGCAAGCTGGTGTTGCTGCCGTCCGCCAGTTTCACGCTCAGCTTGCCAGACTTGACACTGTAAGCCACGCAATCCACATGGGAGCCTTTGCGTAAGGGCGCGCAGCGGTCAAGAACATGGCGCGCGTATTCAATCACCTTGGCACCACGTTTGGGGTTGTAACCCCGGCCAGTCTTTTCAAGCCCCTTGGTCTCGGCGATGACATCAGTGCCGTACAGCGCATCGTACAGACTGCCCCAGCGGGCATTGGCCGCGTTCAGGGCGTAACGCGCATTCAAAATGGGCACCACCAGCTGCGGTCCGGCTTGTTTGGCCAGTTCGGCATCGACCTGTGTGGTGGTGATGCGGGTCTTTTTCGGCACGGGAACCAGGTAGCCTATGCTTTCCAGAAAGACCCGATAGGCGGCCATGTTGCTGATTGGACCGGGATTGGCCTTGTGCCAGGCATCGAGTTCGGTTTGCAGGCGGTCGCGCTCGGCCAGCAGGGCAATATTCTTCGGTGCCAGGTCGGAGACGATGGATTCAAAGCCCTTCCAGAATTTGGCGGGTGCCACGCCTGTGCCGGGCAGCACTTTGGTTTCAATGAACTGGCACAGGTTGGCAGCAACTTGCAGGCGGTTTTTGAGGATGCGTTCAGTCATGGTTTTGAGGCGGTTGGTTGAAACAGGGTGAATTTTGCGCTTTGGCGGTTGCACAAAACAATGACCTTGAATTTTAATGACTGCCGGTCCGGTCATTGCGTACGCGCTGTGGCGCTCAGTGGTGACACCAATAAATTCCCATGCCCCCTGACCATCTGACTGTTGATGCCCAGCCCGCCCTGCCGCTAGCCGGTCTGCGGGTGGTTGAATTTACCCATATGGTGATGGGGCCGACTTGCGGCATGTTGCTGGCGGACATGGGGGCCGACGTGATCAAGGTGGAACCCATTGAAGGTGATCGAACCCGTCACTTGCTGGGGGCTGGCAGCGGGTTTTTCCCCATGTTCAACCGCAACAAGAAGAGCATTGCCATCAACCTGCATCAGCCCGCAGGCGCTGAAGTGGCCCGCAAACTGGCCGCCAGTGCTGACATCGTGGCGGAAAACTTCAAGCCGGGCACCATGGGCAAATATGGCCTGGATTACGCCGCATTGAGCCAGGTCAACGAGCGCCTGATTTATGTGACTCACAAGGGGTTTCTGCCCGGCCCATACGAAAACCGAACCGCGCTTGACGAGGTGGTGCAGATGATGGGGGGGCTGGCCTACATGACCGGTCGCCCGGGCGATCCGCTACGCGCCGGAACCAGCGTCAACGACATCATGGGGGGCATGTTTGGCGCGATTGGCGCGCTGGGCGCGCTGATTCAACGGGGTGTGACCGGTCGTGGACAAGAGGTTCAAAGCGCCTTGTTTGAGAACAATGTGTTTCTGGTGGGGCAGCACATGCTGCAATACGCCGTGACCGGCAAGGCGGCGGCACCCATGCCGGCCAGAATTTCGCCCTGGGCGGTGTACGACGTGTTCACCGTGAAGGACGGTGAGCAGATCTTTTTGTCGGCCGTCAGTGATGCGCAGTGGGCCACGTTTTGTGATGCGCTGGGACTGGCTGATTTGAAAGCCGATCCGCGTTATATGTCGAACAACGACCGGGTTCGTAGCCGCCCCACGCTGCTGCCGGTACTGCGTGAACGCCTGGCGCAGCGCAGCGCAGCCGAGTTGAGCGCGGTTTTGCTGGCGCATGAGCTGCCTTTTGCGCCGATTCGCCGGCCTGACGAACTGTTGGACGACGAGCACCTGCTGGCCACCGGAGGCCTGGCCGACATTGTCTTGCCCGATGGCGAGCGCGCCGGGCAGACCGCCAAGGCCACGCTGTTTCCGTTCACCATGGACGGTCAGCGTCTGGGGGTGCGACTGAATCCGCCCAGGTTGGGTTCACACTCCCAGGAGTTGTTGGTGGAGCTGGGTTATACGTCTGACCAGATTGCGGCGCTGCTGGACCAGGCAGCTGTGGCCTAGCTTGAGGGCGCTGGTCCAGCCTGAACGTGGTCAAACCGGTACCATGTATCCATGAGCCGTCTCAAACAACTTGAAACCTTTGTGACTGTTGCGGCACGCGGCGGCTTGACGGCTGCTGCCAAGGCGCAAGGGGTGGCACCGGCCATCATTGGCCGTCGGCTCGATGCA
Source organism: Rhodoferax sp. (assembly GCA_020048795.1). Classification (GTDB taxonomy): domain Bacteria; phylum Pseudomonadota; class Gammaproteobacteria; order Burkholderiales; family Burkholderiaceae_C; genus Rhodoferax. The sequence goes on along the minus strand of JAIFMA010000053.1, from coordinate 4,270 downwards.
CTGGAGCAGCGTCTGTGCGTGAAACTGCTGGTGCGCACCACCCGGCGCGTCACACTGACACCTGAGGGCAGTGCGTTTCTGGAGGACTGCCAGCGTTTGCTGTCGGATCTGGCCAATGCCGAGGCCAGTGTGTCGGCGGGGGGCATCAAGGCCAATGGTCACCTGGCGATCACGGCGCCAGCCGGATTTGGGCGTCGGCATGTGGCACCGCTGGTGCCGCAGTTTCGTGAGAACCATCCCGATGTGACACTGTCACTGAGCCTGAGTGACCGGGTGGTGGATTTGGCCGCGGAGGGGTTTGATTGTGCAGTGCGGGTGGGTGAGATGCCAGACTCGAACCTGATGAGCGTGCGCCTGGCAGATAACCGACGCCTGTGTGTGGCGGCACCGGCCTACCTCAAACGCCATGGCATGCCCCGGCATCCGCAGGACCTGGCGCGGTTTGACTGCCTGACCTTGTCCAGCGAGGCCTCGCAAACCCGGGGCTGGGCTTTTTCTGTGCCTCAAAACGGCGCCAGGGAAGTGGTTCACCTGCGCCCTGGTGGGCCGCTGAGCTGTTCCGACGGTGAAGTGCTGTTTGACTGGTGCCTGAGTGGCTGCGGCATTGCCTGGCGCAGTACCTGGGAGGTGCAGGCCGAGGTGGCCAGCGGGGCGCTGGTAACGCTGCTGGAAGACTACGCGGCCCCGCCCAACGGCATTTACGCCGTGTTTGCGCAGCGCCAGCACTTGCCTTTGCGGGTTCGTTTGTGGATTGATTACCTCAAGCAGCAATACGCGCAAGCGGATTTCTGGCAGCCTCATGGGTGACACGGGAGAGCAGCTTTCTGACCGTGGTGCGCCCCAGTTCAAAGGGGTCATCATCTGCGCGGACGACTTTGCAGTCAATCAGAGCGCTTCGCTGGGCATCGCCCGGCTGGCGCGCCTGGGGCGTATCAGTGCCACCAGCGTGATGGTGCTGTCGCCGCGCTGGTCGCGCGATGCGGCGCTGCTACAAGACCTGCGCGGGGTGCTGGATGTCGGTCTGCATCTGGATTGGACCAGTGTCTTTGCCCGGGCGGCAGGCCATGGACTGTCCCTGGGGGCGGCCATGCGCCATGCCCTGCTGGGCGGATTTGATCAGACTCAGGCAAAGCGCGTTATCGAGCATCAGCTCGACTTGTTCGAGGCCCACTGGGGGGCAGCGCCAGACTATGTGGATGGTCATCAGCATGTGCAGCAGTTTGCCGGGATTCGTGAGGCCCTGGTGGCGGTGCTGGCGTGCCGCTATGCAGCGCCAGCAGACAAGCCCTATTTGCGGATCTCGCGGGCGCCGCCGGGGGCCGCCGATTTCAAGAGCCGGGTGATCGCCTGGATGGGTGCAAGTGCTCTTGAAAGAATAGCTGATAGCGCAGGTATTCAAAGGGCTACAGGCTTATTGGGTGCTTACAATTTTGCTGCCAGCGCAGAACGCCATGCGGCGCTGATGGCGCGCTGGCTGGCCAAATCGCCAGCGGGTGCGATCCTCATGTGCCACCCGGCGCAGGCCGCTGAGCCGGATGACGAGATTGGCCTGGCACGTGTCCAGGAGTTCGCCTACCTGGGCAGTGCCGAGTTTTCTGCAGCCTTGGCGCTGACCCGGGTCAAAGCCCAGCGGGGGAGGGACGCGCTGGCACCCGTCAAAGAGACCAGTCGTAGGCAATCGTGATCGGCGCGTGGTCGGAAAATTTTTCGTCTTTGTAAATTTCCACAGTTCGGGCGCCAGCGGCCAAACCCTCGGTGGCCAGGTGGTAGTCCAGCCGCCATCCCACGTTTTTGGCATAAGCCTGGCCGCGGTTGCTCCACCAGGTGTAGGCTTCGTCCGTTGTGTTGGGGTGCAGTTGGCGGTAAACGTCCACCAGGCCGGCTTGTTCGATCAGGCCTGTCATCCAGGCGCGCTCGCGGGGTAAAAAGCCGGAATTTTTCTGGTTGCTTTTCCAGTTTTTCAGGTCAATCTCACGGTGGGCAATGTTGACATCGCCGCACAGGACATATTCACGTTGCTGTTTCAGGCCGTGCAGGTGGGGGTAAATCAGGTCCAAAAATCTGAACTTGGCTTGCTGGCGGTCTTCGCCTGAGGAACCGCTGGGAAAATAGCAACTAATGATGGAGCGCCGGTGCGCCAGTGTGTCAAAGCGCAGTTCCAGGTAGCGGCCCTCGGCATCAAACTCCGGGGTGCCAAAACCTGTTATCACTTCGCTGGGTTCAAAGTGGCTGTAAATCCCAACCCCTGAGTAGCCCTTTTTTTCGGCAAAATGAAAATGTCCGGGCAAATCAGCCAGGGCCTCGAATTTGCCGAGAATATCGGGAGCCTGTGCTTTGACCTCCTGCACGCAAATACAATCAGGCGCTGATTTTCTGATCCACTGTTCCAGTCCTTTGCTGGTGGCTGAGCGAATACCATTGAGGTTCAAGCTGGTTAATTTAAACAAGGAATTCCCTATGTCAGAGCGGGTTATCACACCAACCGGTCCCGATCAAGTGCAGGACCAACTGGCGCAGGAGTTTGTGCAGTTTTCAGTGGATTGTGGCGTGCTTCGGTTTGGCGAATTCAAAACCAAGGCGGGCCGCCTGAGCCCTTACTTTTTCAACGCCGGTCTGTTTGATGACGGTGCCAAATTGGGCCGACTGGCCCAATTTTATGCCCGCTGCCTGCTGGCCAGCGGTATTGAATTCGACATGATCTTTGGCCCCGCCTACAAGGGCATTCCCCTGGGGGCGGCGCTGGCGGTGGAACTGGCCCGACTGGGCCATAACAAACCCTTTGCCTATAACCGCAAGGAAGCCAAGGACCACGGCGAAGGCGGCGCCCTGGTAGGGTCGCCGCTGCAAGGCCGGGTGCTGATCGTGGACGACGTGATGTCGGCCGGCACCGCCGTTCGCGAGTCGATTGCCCTGATCCAAAACGCTGGTGCCAGGGCTCATGCCGTGGTGATTGCGCTGGACCGCCAGGAAAAGGCCACAGAGGCCGGGCGTGATGTTGACCACAGTGCCGTCCAGTATGTCCAAGGGCAATTGGGGTTGCAGGTCTGCGCGATCACCCGGCTCCGTGACCTGATGCACTATCTGCAGTGTCACAACACGCCTGAGCTGGCTGGTGCGCTTGAACGTGTCAAGGCTTACCAACATCGCTATGGGGTAAATGCATCATGAACAACTACCGAATGACCGCGCGACCCTGGCACCTGACGTGGAGCCTGTTGGTGTCATTGCTGGGTGGGCTGACCTGTGGTCTGGTGGGTGCACAAGGTGCCAGTGACACACCGCAGATTTATACCTGCACCGATGCGCAGGGGCGCAAACTGACTTCTGATCGCCCGATCAAGGAATGCCTTGACCGGGAGCAAAAAATTCTCAATCCCAGCGTGCTGAGCGCCCAGGAGCGCGCTGAACAAGAGGCCCGGCTCAAAGTCGAGCAAGAAGAACGCGCGCGCCAGGATGAAGAAAAGCGGCGCGATCGGGCGCTGCTGATCCGCTACCCGACGGCAGAAGTGCACCAGAAGGAACGGGCCGAGGCCCTGGCACATGTGACCCGGGTCAAGCAAAGTGCCGCAGCCCGGGTAACCCAGTTGCAGCTTGACCAAGTGAAGTTAGCCGACGAAATGGCCTTTTACAAAAAGGACCCCGGCAAGGCACCGCTCAAATTACGTCGTCAAGTCGACGAACTGAACCAGGCCCTGGCAGCCCAGGAACGGTTTATGGTCGATCAGGATGGCGAAACCAAACGCATCAATGCCCGTTTTGACGAAGAATTCAAGCGGCTGACACCCCTGTGGCGGTTGGCATCAGGCAAGGTCTCCTGAGCACCGCCACCGCACGCTCAGCCTGCCAGCTTTTGCCGCAATAGTTCGTTGACCTGCTGCGGGTTGGCTTTGCCTTGGCTGCCTTTCATGATCTGGCCCACCAGGGCGTTGAGCGCTCGGCTGTTGCCGGCCCGGTACTCATCCACATTTTTGGGGTTGGCGGCCAGCACGGTGTCAACAATTTTCTCCAGCGCCCCGGCGTCGTTCATCTGCTTGAGCCCCAGGTTTTCGATGGCTGCGTCCACCTGGCCCTGCGGTTGCGACCACAATGCGTCCAGCACCTGACGCGCCGCGTTGTTGGAAATGGTGCCGTCCTGAATGCGGCCAATGAGTTGCGCCAGTTGCGATGCCGACACCGGAGCGGCCGTGATGCTGGCCTCCGCAGCATTGAGTCTGCGCGAAAACTCACCCATGATCCAGTTGCCCACCTGTTTGGGCTGGCCGCAGGCTTT
>JAIFMA010000011.1 GCA_020048795.1 Rhodoferax sp. | reverse complement strand
TGTCCGGATCCAGCGAGGCATCGTTTTCCGGCAAATAGGGGTCACCGGCGTTGCCAAAAATGCTTTCCACAAAATCCAGGTTGGCAACCAGCGCGCCGGGCACAAAAAAGCGGGTTTCCATGCGCTTTTCGGTGGTAAAGCCGGGCACCGCCGGCACCACCAGCGGGCGCAGTAACAGCGACACAAAACATTTGGCTGGAGCTGCTTCGCCCGCAGTGAAAGGCAGTTGCAGCGACTCGGCCGGTGGCATCAGGGCCAGCGCCAGCAGCTTGGAAAAAGCCAGCTTGGGCACCGCCAGCTTGTCGTCGGGGACTGGCAAGCCGCCTTCAACAACATGAAAAACGCCGGCCGTGGTGCGCCGGTCACTGGCTGGGTTGTGCAGCACGCCATTGCGCAGCCGGTAGCTGCTAAGCAGCGGCGACTTGAAAAAATCGCCATGCGCCGGCAGCGACAGGCCACGCGCCAGGCCGGACTGGTCCAGCACCAAGGTACGCCCTGGCAGGTGCGGCGCGGTGCCAACGTCGGCCAGATACTCATTGAGAAAATGCTGAATCCGCGTATCGGTCGGGCACAGCCGGTCGGCCAGCCGACGGCTAAGCTCGCGCTGGCGTGCCAGGATCGGTGCCATCAGCCCGGTGATCGCTGCGCCATCGGCACCGACGGCAAGCGGCAAGCCCAGCAGCGCCAGACGCAGGTTGATGGCGGCGTTCAGGTTTTCGCTGGCCGCAGCGAGGTCGGTAGAGACAGGGTTTGGGTTGGCATCCATTTGGGTTCTCAGGGTAGTGATCTGGGAAATCCAGTATAGAGTGACCGAAACAAAATGGCTGGTTGAAGGATTTGGACCGGTGCAGGTTGCGCTGCCAGATCCCAGTCTGGTAGCGCTCCCTGATCCACCTGCGCATCACCGTCCTGTAACAGCGGCGGCCGGCGTGCCGATACGATAAACGGGGACACGGAGTCAACCCCGATGTGATCGAGGATCTTCCTGATCTGCGGGCCCGCGGTCATAAAGGTGACCAGCCGCATCTGCCCACCGCAGATCAGGCACCGCAGAGCGCAGTGGCAAGTTCGGGGCCAGCACACCAAAATACCGATACCGGTGCGTTGGTGGCGGCGGCATGCCGACTACCCGCAGGTAGATCTTCCTGCGATGTCAGCCGACTGCGCCAGCGTGATCCGCTCCAGCCAGGCCAACAGGCACTCTGCGGCCTTGAGCCAGTGCGTGTCTAGCATCATGGCGTGCGCCATGTCGCGGAAGATGTGCAATTCGGCTTTGTAGAAGCGGGCGGTTTGCTCGACAAAGGTCGGTGCCACCAGCACATCGTTGTGGGCACCGAGCACCAGAATCGGCATGTGCAAAGACTCGGGTTTGAGCTGCAGCGCAGTCGGTGCCATCATGTCCATCGACACCACCTGAGACTCGGCTTGCATGTAGGGAAAGAAGTCGAGCAATTTGCTTTCGGGCATGTCCCTGGAAAACAGGATCTTGCGCATCATCAATGGCGTGCCAAATCTGGGGCCGAGCATGGAAAGCTGGGCCATTTGCTGAAACAGGAACGGATGACGCATCGCCATTTGCATGCTGGTTGCCAGCAGACCTTGCGGCGGTACGGATGCCATCAACACCAGTCCGGACGCGTGGCGATGCTTTTCCAGGTATTTTTGAATGACCATGCCGCCCATCGAATGACCAATCATGACTGGTGCACAGGGAAAGCTCGCAGCAACTTTTTCCAGATCGGCAACATAATCCGCCAGACGCCAGGTGGCGAGTCGCTCGCGACCTTCGCTGCGACCATGGCCACGCAGACTGAAGGCATGGGCTTCATAACCATGCTCGGCGAAGTAGGGCAAAAAGTGATCGCTCCAAACGCGCGCATCCGAAAAAGAGCCGTGCACAAACAATAGCGGCACTGGCTTGGCTGTCGTCTCGGGATAGCGGCTGATCATGTCCAATTTCATAGCAGAAAATCTTTTTGGTAATAAAACGGGGAAACCAACGCGGCAACCTGGCATACAGGATGGACTTGATTGGGTCAACAGTCGTGCTTTTGCCGACGCAAAAGTGACATCGTGAAATCAAAGGGTGATCGCATTCGCTTCAATAGTCATGCTGAAGCATCGACAGGCGCACAGGATGATGCAGCAATGGATACCGGCCAGGCCAGCGGCTGACACCGGCGCGGCAGGTTAAAGCAGGGTTTCAACCGGCGAAGTGCATGAACCGTACCCCACCACAACGACCCCGGACTGAAACGGGTGCTGCCCGCTTCTGTCCGGGCCGGTACCAGGTCACAAAGGCACCTGGTACCGACCGACCTACCTTAGGCCAGCGTGCCGATGTTGTTCAGATCGGTAAAGGCTTGCTTCAGCCGGGCACGGAAAGCGTCTTCGCCCTTGCGCATCCAGGCACGCGGGTCGTAGAACTTCTTGTTGGGCTTGTCGTCGCCGTCGGGGTTACCAATCTGGCCTTGCAAGTAACCTTCATTTTTCTTGTAGAAAGCGCGCACACCATCCCAGAAGGCCCACTGCAGGTCGGTGTCGATGTTCATCTTGACAACACCGTAGCCAATCGCTTCCCTGATTTCTTCCAGGGTCGAGCCAGAGCCGCCGTGAAACACGAAGTTGACCGGGCCGGGCTTGGTGCTGAATTTCTTTTGCACGTAGTCCTGTGAATTCTTCAGGATGATCGGCTGCAATTTCACGTTACCCGGTTTGTACACGCCATGCACATTGCCAAAGGCAGCGGCGATGGTGAAACGGTCGCTCACCTTGGACAGCGCTTCATAGGCAAAGGCAACGTCTTCGGGTTGGGTATAGAGCTTGGAACTGTCAACGCTGGAGTTGTCAACGCCGTCTTCTTCCCCACCGGTTACGCCGAGTTCGATTTCGAGGGTCATACCCATCTTGCTCATGCGCTCAAGGTAACGGCTGCAAATTTCGATATTTTCCTGGATCGGCTCTTCTGACAGGTCAAGCATGTGGGAGCTGTACAGCGGCTTGCCATTGGCTTTGAAATACTTCTCGCCGGCATCCAGCAAGCCGTCAATCCAGGGCAGCAGCTTCTTGGCAGCGTGGTCGGTGTGCATCACCACGGTGGCACCATACAACTCGGCCATCTGATGCACATGGTGGGCACCAGAAACTGCTCCGGCGATGCAGGCGCGCTGGGCTGCGTTATCAAGACCTTTGCCGGCATAAAACTGCGCGCCACCGTTGGAAAACTGGATGATCGCCGGTGAATTCAACTCTTTGGCGGTCTCAATGACCGCATTCACGGTGCTGGTGTTGATGACGTTGACTGCGGGAATAGCAAACTTCTTTTCACGGGCCAGGTCGAAAAGGGCCTGTAGGTCGTCTCCTGTGGCGACACCGGGTTTGATTTGGGTAGCGTTCATATTTTTTGGGGTCCTGTTAAGGTCAATTGAATGGACTGGGTTGGATGGCAATCATTGCGCAGTGCCACCGACATTTTAGCGACTCAATTGGTTAGGGAAATAGCAGGTGCCTTGTACACACAGGTACTGGCCCACCCGCATAGGAGCGCAAGCGCAAGAATGACACAGGTCAACGCTCGGCCTGGAGTTTTCAGCAGGCGTTGGGTGAACATGGTCGGCGCGATTGGATCCAACCTTAATGCACCCGCATGCCGGGCTGCGCACCGGGCCAGGGGTTAAGCAGGTAAATACCCGGCGCGGTGGCTTCGTCGGCGTGGTTGGCGGCCAGTACCATGCCTTCGCTGATGCCAAACTTCATCTTGCGGGGTGCCAGGTTGGCCACCATTACCGTAAGCTTGCCCACCAGTTCTTCAGGCCGGTAGGCGCTGGCGATGCCGCTCAAGACATTGCGCAGCCGCGGCTGGCCAGTCTCGTCTTTCTCGCCTACATCCAGCGTCAACCGCAAGAGTTTGGTGGAGTCTTCGACCGCTTCGCAGTGCATGATTTTGGCAATACGCAGGTCAATCTTTGCAAAGTCTTGGATGCCGATGGTGGGGGCAAGGGCTTCGCCCCCAGGCACGTCGGCGTTGGATGGCATGCCGGCAGGGGCTGGTTTTGATCCTGTTTTAGGAGCAACTTGCGCTTGTTCCACGGTCGCTACTGTCTGTTTGGACTCAAAGAGTGCATCTAGCTGCTCGGGTGTCACGCGTTGCATCAGGTGCTGGTAGGTGCCAATGACATGCCGGGCGGGCAGCGGCTCGCGCACATTGGCAAAGCTCAGTGGCGCGATATTGAGGAACTGCTCGACCTGGCGCGCCAATTCGGGCAGCACCGGTTTGAGATAGCAGGTGAGTACCCTGAAGGCCTTGATACACACGGTACACACGCCTTGCAGCCGCGCGTCCATGCCGGTCTGTTTGGCCAGATCCCAGGGTTTGTTGGTGTCCACGTAGGCATTGACCTGATCGGCCAGCAGCATGGTTTCGCGCAGCGCCTTGGCGCATTCTCGCGCCGCGTAGAGCACTTCAATGCTGTCGCTTTGTTGGCGCAGCTGGTGCAAGAGCGCTGCGCCATCTTCGGGCACCTCGCCAAGTCGGCCTTCAAAGCGTTTGGTCAGAAAACCGGCGGCGCGCGACGCAATGTTGATGTACTTGCCAATCAGGTCGCTGTTGACACGAGCCATGAAATCGTGGGCATTGAAGTCGATGTCTTCGTTGCGCGCCGATAGTTTGGCGGCCAGGTAGTAGCGCAACCACTCGGGGTTCATGCCGAGCTTGAGGTACTTGAGCGGATCGAGCCCGGTGCCACGGCTCTTGCTCATCTTCTCGCCGTTGTTCACTGTCAGGAAGCCATGCACGAAGATGTTGTCGGGCGTCTTGCGGCCACTAAAAAAAAGCGTGGCGGGCCAGAACAGGGTGTGGAAGGTCACGATGTCCTTGCCAATGAAGTGGTACTGCTCCAGCTCCGGGTTGGCCATGTAGGCGTCATAGTCCAGACCGCGTTTTCCCAGCAGATTTTTCAGTGACGCGAGGTAGCCAATCGGTGCATCCAGCCAAACGTAGAAGTACTTGCCGGGCGCATCGGGGATCTCGATGCCGAAGTAGGGCGCGTCGCGGGAGATGTCCCAGTCACCCAGGCCCTCGCTTTGCGTGCCGTCGGGGTTGGTGCGCACCGAGAACCACTCCTTGACCTTGTTGGCCACTTCAAGTTGGAGCTTGCCGTCCTGCGTCCATTTGGCGAGGAAGTCCACGCAACGCGCATCAGAAAGTTTGAAGAAGTAGTGCTCTGAGTCCTTGAGTACCGGGGTGGCACCACTGAGCGCGGAGTAGGGGTGGATCAGGTCAGTGGGTGCGTACACCGCGCCGCACACCTCGCAGTTATCGCCATACTGGTCTTTGGCATGGCACTTGGGGCACTCGCCCTTGATGAACCGGTCCGGCAGGAACATGTTCTTCTCGGGATCGAAGAACTGTGCGATGGTGCGGATCTCGATCAGCGAGCCGTCCGGGTTGTCGCGCAGGTCGCGGTAAATTTGACGCGCCAGTTCGTGGTTCTCGGGGCCATCGGTGCTGTGCCAGTTATCAAAACTGATGTGAAAACCATCGAGGTACTGTTTGCGCCCGGCGGCAATGTCGGCTACAAACTGCTGAGGTGTTTGGCCCGCTTTTTCCGCTGCAATCATGATTGGAGCACCATGCGTGTCATCGGCACAGACAAAGTCAATCGCCACGCCCTGCATCCGCTGGTAACGCACCCAGATATCGGCCTGAATGTATTCCATCATGTGGCCAATATGAAATCCGGCGTTGGCGTAAGGCAGGGCTGTGGTAACAAAGAGTTGGCGTGGCATGGGGGGGAGGCTTTCGGAAGGAAAGGTGATTTTAGTCGGCCGCTTTATCGGACTGCCGCGAGTACCTGGCAGGCCAGGTTTACACCATGGCGGGTACCGGAGAAAGCTACCACCGCATCACGGGAAACTTGTTTTTTCACCTTCGCACATTCACGCATGGCAAACCCTGTGGCGTGTTTATATCCAAATTTGGGCACTTGGGCTGCTGGATGCTTGCTCCCAATTTGATACTAACTGAATAGCTGCTCGCGCAAATTTGACGCCGTCTGGATATGCTGCCGGAGCTGCACGCCTTGCAAACGACTGCCCTGTCCACCCCATAGGGATTTGTGCTGTGCCATGCCACCCTGGATCAAACAATGGTCAGCACATTGCCAGCAGACAAGATGGGAACCAGCACGTCGCCAGCGCGGGCAATCTGGGCGTACAAACGGGTCGGACCTCCGAGATTGGCCATCTGCTGGGCGTTGTAAACATGCATGTCAACCACTGGGCCTAAACCAGACACCAGCAGACCAAAGTCGGTTTCCCCATGGTGCAAGACCAGTGCATGAAGCTGGGCTTCGCCGTTGTCCACAATGCCCAGATCGGCTTTCAAGTCCAGCAAGGGCAGCGACTTGGTACCCCAGGTGGTGTAGCCAACATGGCGCTTGGCCGACCCGGCGTTGGGTGAACGCACGGCGTTGGCGATCTCGGTGCATTCAACGACTTCCTTGGCCAGGATACCCAGCAAATGCTCTCCCACATAGAAGGTAGCGATCTCGGTGCCGCCAACGGCCGGCACCAGTCGAGCCTGGTTTTGCCCTGTCTTCTCGACCAAAGACCCACAGGGAACGATGATGATGCCAATGATGGGCTCCACATATCCGTCGGTGGTTTTGAACTCGCGGTAGCCACTGCCCGCTGTGGCACCCACCGAATAACATTTGGATCGATGGGTCAAGACACCAGACCAGCTTTGGCCCGCTCGGAGATTCAAAATCTCTGGCGGCAAAGTCATTGACAACGCGGCCGTCTGGCTGATGGCTGTGCCATCTGGACGACAAAACAATGCCATGGCACCACTGGTGGGTGGCAAAACGGCTTCAAGCATCGCCGCAAACTGGGGCGTGCTGTCAAAAACCACCCCCACTCCACCGTTCACCTGACCACCGGCCATGATGGGTGCGCTGAAAATATAGGTGCCCTTGCCCACGTACATTGCGCTGGGTTCAAAGGGCGACACCGCATAAGCCATGGGGTCCCGGAACCCCAGGCACTGCGCAGCCCAGGGTTGTGACAGAGTTTGGCCCTCCAAACCAGCATCCTGACTGGCGGCGATCACCACCCCGTGCTTGTCAAAAACAAACAGGTTTGAATAAACCGAATACAAGCTGTTGATACGACCAAGCGTCTTGCGACAGGTTGACGCGTCCAGCGTGGCGAGTGCCGGACTGGCGGCCCACCAGCGGCAATCGTTGGCGCGCTCATACAAATTGCGATCCAGCAAATCGACGGAGAAGCCAGCCAGAAACTGGGCTTCGTTCAATAAACTGCTGGCCACCATCGCGAGTAACTCGCCCGACGAGCGCTCGAAAACGTCCTTGGTTTTTCGCCCAGTACTGGCTATTTCCTCCAGCAATGAGCGCGAGAAGATGTTGGAGTCGTCGGCTTGTTGAACCCGGCCATTCCAGACCAGGCGATCCAACCGATGCTGGATCTGGCGTGCCTGGCCAGGAATGGCCAGCAAACGTTTTGAGAACACCCCCTCGCCGGTGAAGTTGACAGCCGTGGTTGGCCCACTATGAGCATCAAACGCCACCTCTGCCGCCAACAGGGCGATGGCTGACCAACCCGGGCCAGCGTAACCCTGATAGGGCTTGGGACTGCGCTGCGCCACGATGTATTGCACGCCCCCCAGACGCAGGGATGTGGCCCCTGGTCGCAGTGCAATCCGATAGCCCATTGGTAACACCACACGGTCACTGGACAGCAGCACGCAACCGTCCTGACCCAGAAAAGCCACCATTTCATTCCTGTGGCACAACGGGGCCAGGATGGTTCGCACCTCCGCGCGGACATCAAACTCCAGGGCCAGAATGCCGACCGTTTGCCCACCCGATTCGACCCGATAGGCGTAGGTCAGGGCTGCACCGCCACCACAAAAGTCGGTCGGCGCATAGGTTTCGATATAGTTATCTGCCGTGCCAGCGGCCCGAATCACGATGTCGGACTCAGAGCAGGCGCTGAAGCCATCGTGCAAGCGGGCTAGCACCTGACCGTCGGGGCGCATCAGGACAATGTCCTTGTAAACGGTGTATTTGGCAACATAGGCGGCAAAACGCTGGCGCAGCGCATGCAATGCCTGCGCATCACCCGACACGCAGGCACCGACAATTTCGGAGTCGGTAGCCAGAAAACCAATGTCAGCCGTGCGCTCGAACAAGTTGCGCGTCAACACATCGACCGCTATTTGTGCCTGATAACCTAGCGACAGGCTCACATGCGCCAAGGTCTCTTCTGCAAGGCAGGATAACAATTCGCCGGTCAGGTCCACAAAACCTTGTCGCACCCCTCCCATGTCAGTTTTCAGATTGGACAAATGCCCCAGCAGCGACAGCGTGTCCCAGGTTCCGCTGAGAGTTGCCAAGGTCTCACGATGATCATTGAGTGACCCCATGTAGCGCACCAACGGCGCCACATGATCAGGAAAATGGATGTTTTTATAGGTAGCCATACAACAATGATCCGAGTGCGGCTATTGTCTATCGACTACGTCCTTCGAGATGAAAAATGTGAATAAATTCAGTCACTTGGAACCGCACACTGGCTGTGCATCACAACACTAAATTGGTGCACTAAATGACACCTCCGAGCCAGAAATCGCACCAAGGCGACAAAATAGCCTCATTTTTCCGCACCAAAATACAGCATCGCGTCGATTCCCTTGAACTGGGCTTGCTCGGTTGAATCTGAAAGCCCAGCGGTCAACCCGGCTTTGCCTTTATTTCATCCGTGTCGTTGTTGCTTCGCCTTGTCCTCCCAATGCATCTGAAGATGCATTGGGACAAGCGTCAGCACTGCCTGCGGCTTCGCGCCTGGCATAGAACGCGAGCAGCCAGATGCCCAACACCAAGACGCTCACCGTGAACAGGGTGAGGCGGGTCTTGAGAGATTGCCATTGAAAGAAGGGAAAGTTCATGCCGACTCGCCTGGCAGTCGAGCCGCCAGAAGCAGACGGTACTCCCGTTACGCGCGATTCAATGGCCACCATGGCAACCATGCGGCAGCGTGGTGATGGTGGGCATCGCCCTAAAATAAGTTGATGACCACTTCGCTACAAAC
>JAIFMA010000009.1:26450-35918 GCA_020048795.1 Rhodoferax sp. | reverse complement strand
GAAACCCTTTGGCGTGCTGTTTGTCGATTTGGACCGTTTCAAGGAGGTCAATGACACACTGGGCCACCAGATCGGCGATGCGTTGCTGCGAGGCGTCGCGCACAGGCTTCAGCAGGCGGTGCGCACGGAGGACACAGTGGCCCGGATCGGGGGTGACGAGTTTGCCGTTTTGTTGCCCGGCTCTGATCGGGCTGGTGCGCAGGCCGTCGCGGCCAGCCTGCTGGCGCGCTTGCGTGAGCCGATATTGTTGGAGTCGGCCCAAAGCTACCGACCGATGGCCAGCATTGGCCTGACTATCTTTCCTGAAGATGGCGATACCCCAGACTTGTTATTGCGCAATGCGGATATCGCCATGTACAGTGCCAAGGTTGGCGGGCGCAACCGCCTGGCTTGCTACACGCCACAAATGAGCCAGACCAGTACGCGGGCGTTTTCCATTCAGACCGAACTGGCCGAAGCCATTGCCCTGCAGCAGCTGCGTGTTTATTTCCAGCCCAAGTGCAAGCTCGATACCGGTGAACTGGTGGGTGCCGAGGCCCTGGTGCGCTGGGAGCGACCTGGCCATGGGCTGGTCCTGCCGGGGGAATTCATCCGGATTGCCGAGAAAGCAGGCCTGCTGACCTTGCTCGATCAGTGGGTCATGGACGATGCCTTGCGCCAGTTGGGTACTTGGCTGCGTGAAGGCCGCTGGCGTGCCGGTTGGCGCTTGGCCATCAACCATAATGTGGCTGACCTGCAGCGCTCAGACATGCCGGCTCAATTGCAGCACCTGCTGCAAACCCACCAGGTGCCGGCGCAGGCGCTGGAGCTTGAAATCACCGAAGATGCCCTGTTGCAGCAAACCCCAGCACAGCTGGCCTGTCTGGGCGCGTTGCGTGACATGGGCATTTCGCTGGCGATTGATGACTTTGGCACCGGTTATTCCAGCCTGGCCTACCTGCGTCAATTGCCCATATCGGTGATCAAGATTGACCAGAGTTTTGTCGGCACCATGCTGCTCAGCCACAACGATGCGGTGCTGGTGCGCACCATCATTGATCTGAGTCACAACCTGGGTCGCACGCTGGTGGCCGAAGGAGTCGAGCTGGCGGAACAATCTGCGCACCTGCGCGAGCTCGGGTGCGAACTCGGCCAGGGTTACCTGTTTGGCAAACCGGTCGACGCGATAACGTTCACACAGCGTTGGTTAAATCAGCAAGAAATCGTGCTCTAGCGCTTATCCTATAAGCACGGAAAGCTACATTAAGTGTAGCATGTTGAGCATTCGATCACTTGCTTTTCAAGGCTTGATCGGATGTGTTTGATGCTTCAGCGTTCGTTGCGGAACTGGTCGTGGCAACCCTTGCAGCTTTTTTCCACCGCATCAACCGTGCTGCGGATGACGTTCATGTCAGCACTGCCTGATACTTTGACCAATTGCTCCACCTTGACCAAATAGCTGTCCTGTGCCTGCTTGAATCCGGCAGCGTCCAGCCAGACACCCGGTTTGGCGCGGGTTGGCGGGTAATTGCCATCGACGGTAAAGAACCCCCAGGGCTTGCTGGAGAGCTCCTGCAATTCGAGCGCCTGGGCCTGGAACTCAGACTTGTTGTAGTCCTTGCGTTCGCGCGCCACCAGACCCATCGGTTCGAGCGCCTTGGTCAGCTGCTTGAAAGCCGCCTGACGCTTGCTGACGAGTTGCTGCGGATGGGTGTCCTTGATGTTGTCGCCGCAGGCCCCCATCAGCAAGAGGCTGGCCAGCAGGGTCAGAGGGAGCAATCGTCGTTTTGTCATGGTGGTGTGTTGTGATCGTGATGGCACAAGTGGCGCGAGAGCTTCATAAGCGCCAGTGGCGGGCTGTGTCAGGGTGTGAAAACCGTTTTCCAGAGCAGCAAGATCGCCTGACGTTCTGCCGCAAGCGACTGTTCGTTCAGGCGCGCATGATGTTGCACCTGGCGCATCACCCGGTAGGCGCTGGCGGCGGCGTGACCCACACCATCGGGCAGCAGACCCAGCACCTGCGCCCGCTCAAGCAAGGCGATGTTGCCGGCATTGGCCAGCAATTCAGGATGCGTCGCCGATTGCGACAAAACCAGATACTGCATGACAAATTCGGCATCCATCATGCCCCCGGGGCTGAATTTGACGTCAAATTTATCGTCCCTGGGAGGGTTGGCGTGGGCCACACGCTCTCGCATGGCGCTGATTTCGGCGCGCAAGTCATCCGCGTTGCGCACGGCGGTGATGACCGCTTTGCGTACCGCGTCAAAGCGGGCGTAAAGCGCTGCGTCACCCAGCACGCAACGGGCCCGCGTCATGGCCTGGTGCTCCCAGGTCCAGGCGGTGTTGGAGCCGCGCTGCTGCTGGTAGTTGGCATACGAATTGAAGCTGGTAATCAGCAAACCCGCATTGCCATTGGGGCGCAGTGCGGTGTCGATCTCGTACACATCGCCTTCGCCGGTCTTGATGGTCAGCCAGTTGATCAGCTTGCGCACCAGATTGGCATACACCTCGGGGGCGCGCTCATCATCGTCGTCAAACACAAACACCAGGTCCAGATCGCTGCCGTAGCCCAGTTCTTTGCCGCCCAGCTTGCCGTAGGCAATGATGCCAAACTGGGGTTGCTCGCGGTGCGCTTTCTTGAGTCGGCTCCAGCACCAGCGGGTGGTGGTGCGCAACAGCGCGTCAGCCAGGGCACTGAGATCGTCAGCCACCTGTTCGACGCTGAGCGCTCCTTCGATGTCGCGTGCCAGCGTGCGAAACACCTCGGCATGGTGGGCCCGGCGCAGCAGGTTCAATAGCGATTCGTCATCTTCTTCACCGGCGTTTTTCAGCGCCGCACGGCGGTATTCCAGCTCGGCCTCAAAGCTCTCCACGTCAAAGCGCTCATGCAACATGCTCGAGGCAGCCAGTTCGTCAATCACACCAGGGTGCAACAACAGGTAGCGGGCCGGCCAGCGCGCCGCGCCGAGCAGACGCAACAGGCGCTCATGCACATTGGGGCGCTCCAGCAGCAGGGCCAGGTAACTTTCACGGCGCAGCAGCGGCTCCATCCAGTCCACCAGGCCGACTGCGGCGGTCTCGGTGACCCGTTCTTCGTTCACCCATTGGGCGGTACGCGACAACAGCCGCATCAGACGGGCCCTGGCTTCCTCGCGCAGGGCCAGCACCCTGGGGTGCTCACGCCAGGACTCGAGTCGCTGGCGAAAAGCGACTCCCAATTGGGGCAGCAACTCGTCCATTCCGGCATAACTCACGGGTGGTTTGCCACCCTGGCAGCCTTTGCATCCGGTCTCGGCACCGCCGAGCAACTTGTCGAATTCCTGTGCCACCAGTTCACGATGGGCGTCGAGCTGATTGAGCAGGCCTTGCACCGACGCGAAGCCCAGCGTCGCGGCAATCCAGGCGATGTCAGCGTCCTGCGTCGGCAACACATGCGTTTGCTGGTCGTCCAGATATTGAATGCGGTGCTCGACCTGGCGCAGAAACGTATAGGCCTGCGCCAGCGCGTGGGCCGTTTGGGGCAGCATCAGGCCAGCCTTTTCAAGGCGGCTCAGGGCATTGAGGGTCGGGCGGGTGCGCAGCTCGGGAAACTGGCCGCCGCGCACCACCTGCAACAGTTGCACGATAAATTCAATCTCGCGAATGCCACCGCGCGAGAGTTTCACATCATTGGCTCGCTCGGGCCGCCCGGCACTGCGTTTGGCCGCGTGGTCGCGGATCTGTCGATGCAGCAGGCGCAGCGAGTCAAACACGCTGTAGTCAAGATATCGCCGAAAGACAAAAGGCATTACCACCTTGCGCAGTGCCTGGGTGGCTTTGCTGACGATGCTGGCATGGGGGGCTACCACCCGGCTCTTCAACCAGGCAAAGCGTTCCCATTCACGGCCCTGTACGTGCAAGTACTCTTCCAGCGCATCCAGCGACACCGCCACCGGGCCCGAGTTGCCGTTGGGCCGCAGGGCCAGATCAACCCGAAACACAAACCCATACTCAGTGGCATCGCCGATCAGGGCGAAAATGGCGCGCACCGCCTTGGCAAAATACTCATGATTGGTCAGGCGGCCTCGTCCGAGGGCATCACCGGTGGTATCACCGTCTTCGTCATAAACGTAAATCAGGTCGATGTCACTCGAGACATTGAGTTCGCGCGCGCCGAGTTTTCCCATGCCGATGATCCACAGCTGGGCTCGCTGGCCTTGTGCCGTCATGGGTGCGCCGTGCGTCTTGTCAAGGTTTGCCAGCACCTCGTCGTGCGCCCGGTTCAGCGCAAACTCGGCCAAGTCGGTCATGGCAGTGGTGATGTGGGCCAACGGTGCGCCCGCCTCACAGTCCAGCCGCAAAAGCCGTTCCAGCACCAGAGCCCGGGTGATGCGCAATGCGCTGGCCGTGTCGTGGTGGGTGCTTTTGAGGGCATCGAACACCGACTGTAGATGCTCCCGGCTGGGCATTCCGGCTGCAAGCAAGTCCAACTGGCGGTCAAACCGGCGATGTATGCGCTGCGCAAAACGGGAATGGAGGGCCATGGAGGGGCGGGTCATAATTCTGGTCTGCTCATTCTTTTGAAACGATGTGTTGTCCATCTCATCCACACTGCTGAAAACCTGGTCGGTTCTGACCCGCTGGCTGTTGTGGGCAATGTTGCTGTCGTGGCTGCTTTTTGGTGTGATCTGGGGAACCCTCAATTGGCTGATTGTGCCGCGAATCGGCGAATTCCGCCCGCAGCTTGAAGCTCGCGCAACTTTGGCGTTGGGGGTTCCGGTGCGCCTGGGGGCCATCACTGCCACATCCGATGGACTGATTCCGTCGTTTGAACTGACCGATGTGGCCCTGTTTGACCGGCAGGGTCGGGAGGCCCTGAGTTTGCCCCGGGTGCTGGTGGCTTTGTCGCCGCGCTCGTTGTGGCGCTTCGGTTTTGAGCAACTCTACATTGACCAGCCCAAGCTTGACATTCGGCGCGCAGCCGACGGCCATGTCAGCATCGCAGGATTGGATTTTTCCAACCCGGCTGGAACCGGCACCGAGGCGGTGGACTGGTTTTTCTCGCAAATCGAGTTTGCCGTTCACGATGGCGTTGTGCGCTGGACTGACGAGCAGCGCCAGGCCGAGCCGGTGGTGCTGCAACGGGTCGAACTGGTGGTCCGCAATCTGGGGCGTCACCACGATATGCGCCTGGATGCCACGCCGCCAGGCACCTGGGGCGCGTCCTTCAGTGTCCAGGGGCGGTTTATGCAGCCCCTGTTGTCGCGGCGAAACGGGCGGTGGCAAGACTGGGAGGGTCAGATATTTGCCGCTTTTGAGCGCATCGACCTGAGTGAGCTGCGTCGCTACGCCGATCTGGGTGTTGACTTGAGCCAGGGCAAAGGGGCGCTGCGCACCTGGTTGGACTTTAGCCAGGGGCAGGTCACTGGCATCACCGCCGATGTGGCCATTTCCGAGGTGGCGGTGGTATTGGGCGCTGGATTGCCGCCCCTGGTGCTACAACAGTTGCAGGGACGCGTCAGCGGGCGCCTGCTGGCCGGTGGCTTTGAGTTGGCCACCCGGTCGCTGGCGTTTGACACCCCTGATGGACTGCATTGGCCGGGTGGCAATGTGCGCATGATGCGCATGGATGCAGAGGGCAAGATGCCGGCCCGTGGAGAGCTTGAGGCGGACCGGCTGGACCTGGCTGCCCTGACGCAAATTGCCAACTGCCTGCCCCTGGATGCATCGGTGCGCGAGCAATTGATTCGTTACGGACCCAAGGGACTGGTGGACAAGCTCACGGCAAGCTGGCAGGGATCAGGGTCCGCACCGAGCCACTATGCAGCCAGAGGTCGGCTGAGTCAGCTGGAGGTGACGGCGGTCGATACGATGCCGGGTGTGCGCGGACTCAATGTGGATTTTGAACTGGACCAGACGGCTGGGCGTGCCACTTTGTCGATGGTCAACGGCAGCGTCGATGTGCCCAAGGTTTTCCAGGAGGGGTTGATCGACATCGATCAATTGTCGGCCGGTGTGAAGTGGCGGCAGATCCGTGATCAGATAAGCGTCGAGCTGAACAATGTCAAGTTTGCCAATGCGGATGCGCAAGGTGAGGCGCAGATCAAGTGGCAAACCGGTGATCCGAAAAAGTCACCCTCACAAAGTCGGTTTCCGGGTGTACTCGACTTGCAGGCGACACTGAGTCGTGCTGATGGAAAACGGGTTTACCGCTATCTGCCGCTCGTCATCGATCAGGAGGCCCGCGAGTATGTGCGCGATGCCGTGCAGCAGGGTAGCGCCAGCAATGTGCGTTTTGCGGTCAAGGGGGCGATTGACAACATCCCTGCGCTGGACCCGCGCCGCGGCACTTTCAGAATCAGCGCGGATGTGAGTGATGCCCGTCTGGCCTATGTGCCACGACGTTTGCAGGAGCCACAGGAATTGGCCTGGCCGGTCTTAAGTGACCTCAGCGGCGAGTTGGTGATTGACCGCTTGCAATTGCTGGTGAAAGGTGCGCGTGCCCGTCTGGGTGACAACGCCAAGCTACTGGTGACGCGGGCGGATGCCAGCATTGCTGATCTGACGAACACCGAAGTCAAGGTCAGCGCCGAGGTCAGAGGTCCGCTGCCGGTCGCGTTACGTCTGGTCAATGACTCACCCCTGGCGGAGCTGACCGGACAGGCACTTAAACACAGCAACGCGACAGGTGAGGCCAACTACAAGTTCAAACTGGCACTGCCCATCGCTGATCTTGCCAGTTCCACGGTGCAGGGCAGCGTGTCTCTGACGGGCAACGAAGTACAGATCACCCCGGATACGCCCAAACTGGCCCGTTCCCGCGGGGTTGTCAACTTTAGCCACCAAGGCATCACCCTGGCCGGGATGCAGACACGCCTGCTTGGCGGTGAGGCGCGCCTGGAGGGAGGCTTGCTGTTTTCGGGTGTTGACAGCGCCCATCCCACGGCGATCCGCGCAACCGGCACCGCCACCGCCGAGGGTTTGCGCCAGGCTACCGAACTGGGCTTTGTGGCACGCCTGGCCCGCCGGCTCAGTGGTAGCAGCGCCTACATCGCCACATTGGGGCTGCGCCAAGGCGTGGTTGAGTTGCTGGTGACCAGCAGTTTGCAGGGCATGGCCGCGGGTTTGCCGGTTCCATTGGCCAAAGATGCACCGAGCCAGTTGCCCCTGCGTTTGCAGATTGCTTTGTTGAACCCGGCAGCCACGGCCACGAATCGGACCCCTGGCAGCCCTCAGGATCGGCTGACGCTGACACTGGGTCGTCTGGCTAGCGCGGTGTTTGATCGTGATATCTCCGGCGAGGAACCAAAAATACTGCGTGGTGCGATTGGTGTCGGTGCTGATACGCTGGACTCGGTGGTGGTGCCAGAGCAGGGCATCCATGCCAACATTCATCTGCCGTCCTTCAACGCCGACGCCTGGTCAGATGTTCTGGCGCAGGTGACTGCCTCGCCATCGGGTTTGGCGGTGCCTGATCCTGACAAAAATCCGGGGCTGGCCTATCTGCCGACCAATTTTGCCGTGCGTACGGATGCCCTGACCTTCGGTGCCCGACAGTTCAACCGGCTGGTGATGGGGGTCGGTCGCGAAGGTTTGCTCTGGCGTGCCAATGTGGACGCAACCGAACTCAATGGCTACCTGGAATACCGGCAAGCCCAGGAGGGTGCGTCTGCATCCGGTCCGGGGCGGGTTTACGCGCGACTGGTTCGACTGACCATCGCCCCGGGGGCGGCCAACGAGGTCGAAGCACTGCTGGATGCCCAGCCGGCCAGCATCCCTGCGCTGGATGTGGTGGTGGACGATTTCGAGTTGCGCGGCAAGCGCCTGGGTCGTCTGGAAGTCGATGCTGTCAATCAAGTGGGCAGCGGGGCGTTCGGGGCCAGAGAATGGCGGCTCAACAAACTCAATCTGAGTGTCCCCGAGGCCACACTGACGGCCAACGGCAATTGGGCCAGGCTCAACTTCCAAGCACCCCTGACGGGCACGCCGGGGGCAGGCAGCATCGCGGAGCGGCGCCGTACGGTGATGAACTTTCGGCTCGATATTGCCAACGCGGGCCATTTGCTGAGCCGCTTTGGCATGAAGGATGTAGTCCGTCAGGCCAATGGCAAGATGGAGGGGCAAGTGACCTGGATGGGCTCGCCGCTGAAGATTGATTACCCGACACTCGGTGGTGCTTTCACCGTAAATGTCATGTCCGGGCAATTCCTCAAAGCTGACCCGGGCATTGCCAAACTGCTCGGCGTGTTAAGTTTGCAGGCCTTGCCCCGGCGCCTGGCGCTAGACTTTCGGGATGTGTTCAGTGAGGGCTTTGCCTTTGATTTTTTGCGTGGCGATGTCACCGTAGATAAGGGTCTGGCCCGCACCAACAACCTGCAGATGAAAGGTGTCAACGCTGCCGTCCTGATGGAGGGTGTCGCCGATATTGCGCAGGAAACGCAAGACCTCAAGGTGGTGGTGGTGCCAGAACTTAACGCTGGAACAGCCTCGCTGATTGCGACAGTCATTAACCCGGCGATCGGTTTGGGGTCGTTCCTGGCCCAACTGTTTCTACAGCGCCCATTGATTGAGTCGGCCACGCAGGAATTCCACGTGGGTGGCAACTGGTCTGACCCCAAGGTTACCAAAGTGAATGTTACCCATCGCCCCAACCAGGAGACCCCCCCATGAAAGTTGCCGTGATCCAGATGGTGTCTGGCGCTGATGTTTCAGCCAATCTGCGCCAGGCCGCTGAACTGCTTCGTCAAGCCGCAGATCAGGGTGGCGAACTGCTTGTATTGCCCGAGTACTTTTGCTTGATCAGTCAGCGCGATGCCGACAAGCTGGCGCTCCAGGAGCCGCTGGGCCAGGGGCCGCTTCAGCGGTTTTTAGCCGATTCATCAAGAGAGCTGGGGGTGTGGCTGGTTGGAGGCACGATTCCATTGTCCTGCGATGGTGCCACAACAGCACTGACATCTAACCAGGTCTTCAACAGCACGCTGGTGTTTTCCCCCAAGGGCCGTTGTGTGGCGCGTTACGACAAAATTCACTTGTTTCGATTTGACAATGGCCGCGAGCATTACGACGAATCCGAGGTGCTGGCCGCAGGCACCGTGCCGGTCCACTTTGATTTGCCATCCACAGATGGCCACACCTGGCGGATCGGTCTGAGCGTGTGTTACGACCTGCGTTTTCCCGAGTTGTACCGTCACCATGCCCAGGCCGGGAGCCACCTGCTGCTGGTGCCCAGCGCGTTTACCCACACTACCGGCCAGGATCATTGGGAGTTGCTGTTGCGAGCCAGGGCGATTGAAAACCTGTCCTTTGTAGCGGCCGCAGCGCAAGGTGGCCTGCATGACAACCAACGTCGTACCTGGGGGCACTCCATGCTGGTTGACCCATGGGGCAAGGTGCTGGCACAACGCCCAGAAGGCCCGGGTGTGGTGTTCGATGAGCTTGACTTTGAACTGTTGGGTCACTGTCGCCAGCGTTTGCCGGCACTACAGCACCGCGTGTTATGAGCGCTTT
>JAIFMA010000009.1:0-26430 GCA_020048795.1 Rhodoferax sp. | reverse complement strand
GCCATCGATGCCACCGATCATTCAACCCCCGCGGCTATGGCACCAGCGCTTGTGGCGGTGCCGGAAACGGCCATGGTCGCGCAGACGCTGTTGCGTGGCAAAAGTCGATGGGTACCGGTGTCCTGGAGTGAATTGCCGGGCTTTGAGTCAGATGCCCTGTTTGAGGCATGGAACGCCTTTCTCAAAAGTTGCGAGCGACCGGGGCTGGTATTTGCCGCCTTGTGCCCGGAGATAAGGCGCTTGAGCATTGGTGACGCGCCAACCCAACGCGCCTGGCTACAAGAGCGTCTGCAGCCTTACCGGGTGGAGCCTTTGCAGGATGCTGCTGCCAGTGGTTTGTTGACGGCCTATTTTGAACCGGAGCTGCAAGCCCGGCGCTTGCCGGATTCGGTCTACAACGTGCCGCTGTACCAACCACCGCCCGGACTCAAACCAGGCAAGGCCTGGTTTCCCCGGCGCGACATCGACACCCTGGCGGGACCGCAGGCGGCCTTGCGGGGGCGCGAGATTGTTTACCTGGCCGATCCGGTTCAGGCGATGATTTTGCAAATCCAGGGCTCTGGCCGGGTCCGTGTGACCGAACCCGATGGCTCGCAGCGCCTGATGCGTCTGGCCTACGCGGCTCATAACGGCCACCCCTATCAGAGCATCGGGCGCTGGCTGATTGATCAGGGCGAATTGCAGGATGCCTCCTGGCCCGGCATTCAAGCCTGGATCGCGCAGCATCCGCAGCAACTCAATGAACTGCTGTGGCGAAATCCACGCGTGGTTTTTTTCAAGGAGGAACCACTCGGTGATTTTGATGCAGCGTTTGGTCCGCGTGGGGCTCAGGGCGTGCCGCTCACCCCGGGGCGATCGATTGCCGTGGATCCCGACAGCATTCCCTACGGCACACCGGTATGGCTGGCCTCAAGAGGCAACAGTATCAACCTGGAACGGCTGGTTTTGGCGCAGGACACCGGTAGCGCCATCACGGGTGCCTTGAGGGCAGACTACTTCGTTGGTTGGGGCGCTCAAGCAGGCGAACTGGCGGGACGGCTCAAGCAGCCTCTGAGACTTTGGGCGTTGTGGCCCAAACACCAAAGATGACGTTACCATTGCGCCCTACTGACCACCACTTTTTGTCCTTCACAAGGAAGATGTCATGAATAAATCAACCATGCGCGATATTGACGAGCGAACCAACCTGGCCGGTAACAGCATGTTTGAGCTGTTGCTATTTCGTTTGGGCGAAGCCCCGGGCACTGACCGGCGGGAATTGTTTGGCATCAACGTCTTCAAGGTGCGGGAAATCCTGGTGATGCCCGAGATTACCGCGATGGTGAATTCACCCCCGGCAGTGATGGGGGTTGCCAACATTCGGGGCCAGATGATCTCGGTGATCAATTTGCCGCAAATTGTGGGAACCAATCCAACCAAGGGCCTGGGCATCCTGCTGGTGACCGAATTTGCCCGTACCACGCAAGCGTTTGCAGTCGAAGAGGTCAATGAAATCGTGCGTCTGGAATGGAAACATGTGCTGTCAGCCGAAGGCCGGGGTGGTGGTCTGGTGACCAGCATTGCACGGCTTGATGGTGCTGCCGAAAACACCCGCTTGGCCCAGGTGCTCGATGTTGAGCAGATCCTGCGCGATGTGTTCCCCGAACAACAACCAGAGACCGACATGGAGGCCTCCAGCAAGCTGCACTTGCCGGCCGGCACGGTAGTGCTGGCGGCGGATGACTCGGCGGTGGCCCGCATGATGATTGAGCAAGGCCTGAAATCCATGGAAGTGCCTTACATCATGACCAAGAGTGGCCAGGAGGCCTGGGACCGCCTGAAAGCGATGGCTGCCGAGGCCGAGTCCGAAGGCAAAACCATTCGGGACAAGGTGGCTCTGGTGCTGACCGACCTGGAAATGCCCGAGATGGACGGCTTCACCCTGACGCGCAACATCAAGCAGGACCCGCGTTTCAGCGCCGTCCCAGTGGTGATCCACTCGTCGTTGACAGGGACCACCAACGAGGAGCATGTGCGCAAGGTGGGTGCTGATGCGTATGTGGCCAAATTTGTGGCTGAAGAGTTGGCCCAAACCCTGCGTCGGGTGCTCGAGCGCTAAGCGAACCAGAATTTTCTGCTGATCCCTATTGCTTCTTTTTTCATAGCTGTCAGCGCATATCTGATAAGGGCTAAAGGCGTATTTGATAATGTGTCAGGAGCTTGACCCTGCCTGCATGAATGCACCCCTGTCGGAGTCTGTGCGTGATGGCTTGAAGCGGGCCACGCTGGACGACAAGTACAGCTTGCGTCATGGGCGGGCCTTCATGAGTGGTGTTCAGGCACTGGTGCGCTTGCCGATGCTACAGCGCCAGCGTGATGTGCTGGCCGGGCTCAACACAGCGGGCTTTGTCAGTGGTTACCGCGGCTCCCCGCTGGGCAGTTACGACTTGGCCTTGATGGCGGCGCAGCGGCATCTGGCAGATCACCACATCGTCTTTCAGCCCGGGGTCAACGAAGAACTGGCGGCCACGGCGGTTTGGGGAACCCAACAGCTTGAGCTGTACCCGCAAAGCAAAAAATACGATGGTGTGTTTGGTATCTGGTACGGCAAGGGCCCTGGGGTGGATCGCAGCTCGGACGTGTTCAAACATGCCAATATGGCTGGAACGGCCCGCCATGGTGGTGTGCTGGCGGTGGCCGGTGACGATCACCTGAGCAAGAGCTCCACGGCAGCACATCAGAGCGACCCGATTTTCAAGGCGTGTGGTTTGCCGGTGTTTTTTCCGTCCGATGTCCAGGGCATTCTGGATCTGGGCTTGCACGCGATTGCCCTGAGCCGGTTTTCCGGTCTGTGGGCCGGCATGAAGACCATTCAGGAGGTGGTCGAATCGTCTGCTTCGGTGCTGGTGGATGCCGAGCGCGTCAGGGTGGTGGCACCGCAAGACTTCCAGATGCCCCCGGGTGGGCTGCATATCCGCTGGCCTGATCCCGCGCTGGAGCAGGAAGCCCGACTGATGGAGCACAAGTGGTATGCGGCGCAGGCCTATGTACGCGCCAACCAGCTCAACTACAACGTCTTGGCCGGCACCCAGGATCGATTCGGCATCATGGCCAGCGGCAAGGCCTTCAACGACACGCGTCAGGCCCTGCATGATCTGGGTCTGGAGGATGCCGTTTGCAGCAGCCTGGGCATCCGTCTGCACAAGGTCAACGTGGTGTGGCCGCTGGAGCCCGCCCTGACCCGTGACTTTGCGCTGGGACTACAGGAAATTCTGGTGGTTGAAGAAAAACGCCAGGTCATTGAGTCCCAACTCAAGGAGCAACTGTACAACTGGCGCGCTGATGTTCGCCCCTCGGTGGTAGGCAAGTTCGATGACACTGATGCTGGCGATGCCGGTGGTCCCTGGAGCCACCCGAGTTCGGGGGACCGTGGGCTGTTGCGCGCCACGGCTGACCTGAATCCGGCCCTGATTGCCAGAGTCATCGCCCGACGCTTGCAAAAAATGGGTGTGCCCGGGGATGTTCAGGACCGTATGAACCAGCATGTGCAATGGCTCGATGCCCGGGAACGATCAGTGTTGACCGTCAAAGCCGATGCGGTCGAGCGTACACCCTGGTTTTGCAGTGGCTGCCCGCACAACACCAGCACCCAGGTGCCCGAGGGTTCACGCGCTCTGGCCGGCATTGGCTGCCATTTCATGACGGTCTGGATGGACCGCCGCACCAGCACCTTCAGCCAGATGGGCGGCGAGGGTGTGGCCTGGGTCGGCCAGCAGCCCTTCACCACAGACCAGCATGTCTTTACCAATTTGGGTGATGGCACCTATTTTCACAGCGGGTTGCTGGCGATTCGCCAGTCGATTGCGGCCGGCGTGAACATCACCTACAAAATTTTGTACAACGATGCGGTGGCCATGACGGGTGGGCAGCGCATCGGCGAGCGCCCTGAGGGGCACAGCGTGCTGCAAATCATGCACAGTGTGTTGTCTGAGGGCGCTGCCAGCGTGACCATCGTGACCGATGCACCAGGCAAATACACGGGTGTCACGCTGGCTGCTGGCGTGCTTGTGCAGCACCGCGACGACCTGGATCGCATCCAACGCGAGTTTCGTCAGATCCGGGGCACAACAGTCATCATTTATGACCAGACCTGTGCCACCGAAAAGCGCCGTCGGCGCAAACGTGGCACGCTGGCCGAGCCCGACCAGCGTATCGTCATCAACGAGCTGGTCTGCGAAGGCTGCGGTGACTGTGGCACGCAGTCGAATTGCCTCAGCCTGGAGCCGCTGGAAACCAAGTTTGGCCGCAAGCGCAGCATCAACCAGAGCAGTTGCAACAAGGATTTCAGTTGCGTCAAGGGCTTTTGCCCGAGCTTTGTGACCGTTCAGGGCGGCCAGCTCAAACAGCCCATGCCAGAGCTTGCCCTGCATGGCCTGCAGGCGCTGGCACCCCTGCCGGAGCCCATTTTGCCAGTCGCCGACAAAGCCTGGGGCATTGTGGTGGGTGGCGTGGGTGGCACCGGGGTCATCACCATCGGCCAGTTGTTGGGCATGGCGGCGCATCTGGAGGGCAAGGGCGTGGTGACGCTGGACGCTGGGGGTTTGGCACAAAAAGGCGGTGCCACCTGGAGCTTCATCCAGATTGCCAACGCGCCCGAGATGATTTTTGCCAGCAAGGTGGATACGGCCCGGGCGGACCTGGTGATCGGCTGCGATGCCATCGTGGCGGCCAGCAAGACCACGCTCGCCGTGATGCAAACCGGGCGAACTTTTGTGGCGCTCAATACCCACGCAACACCTACAGCCGCTTTTGTCCATAGCCCTGACTGGCAGTTTCCCCGAGGTGGCTGCGAAAATGCCATCAGCCAGGTGGTGGGGGCCTCAGCACTGGGCTTGCTGGACGCAGAATTTGTCGCCGTGCAGGCGCTGGGTAACGCCATTTACACCAACCCGCTGATGCTGGGCTACGTCTGGCAAAAGGGCTGGGTGCCGGTCTCGCAGGCGGCGCTGCTACGGGCGATGGAACTCAACGGTGTCCAGGTGGACAACAACCAGGCGGCCTTTGCCTGGGGCCGTCACTGTGCCCAACATCTCGATGCCGTGTTGGCGTTGTTGCCAGTGGTACCTGTGGCAGAGCAGGTCAAACAACCGGCACTGGCCGAGTTACTGCGCGAACGGATGGATTTTTTGACCGCCTACCAGAACGTCGCTTATGCACAACGCTACCTGGCCGTGGTCCAGCAGGTGCAACAAGCCGAGGCGGCTTGGGGCAAGTCCAGTCTGAGTGAGGCTGTGGCACGTTATCTGTTCAAGGTGATGGCCTACAAGGATGAGTACGAGGTGGCGCGACTTTATACAGACGGCCAATTCGAGAGGCGTATGGCCGCTCAGTTTGAAGGTGACTACCGGTTTCAGTTTCATCTGGCACCGCCCTTGTGGGCCAAGACCAATGACCAAGGTGAGTTGGTCAAACAAAAATTCGGCCCCTTGATGCTCACCGGCATGCGCTTGCTGGCGCGCTTCAAGGGCTTGCGGGGTACCGCGTTCGATGTGTTTGGCCGAACCTCTGAGCGGTGTCAGGAGCGTGCCCTGGTGGTTCAGTATCGCGACACTGTTTTGGTGTTGCTGGCGGCGCTGGCCTCGGGCCCGCAGGCCCGCCATGCCACCGAGCGCTATCGGTTGGCGCTGCAAATTGCCAGTATCCCCGAGGCAATCAGGGGTTTTGGCCACGTCAAGGCTCGCCACCTGGAGGCAGCCCAGCAAAATTGGGCCGAGCTGATGCAGCAATTCAACGCCTTGTCAGACTGATCAGACGCAGCTCATTGACGGGGCGGGTCAAGGGTGCCCCGCATACAATTGATGGCTGCCTGCTTTTCGGTACCCTTGGCGTATCCGGCGGGCGTTTGTTGTTTTTCCCTGTTTATCTTTCTGGAGTTTTCTGTGTTCATTTCTTCTGCTTTTGCCGAAACCGCCCCTGCTGCTGCTGGTGGCGATATGCAGTCTTCGTTAATGGGCATGCTGCCCCTGGTGCTGATGTTTGTGGTGCTGTATTTTGTGATGATTCGCCCACAAATGAAAAAGGCCAAGGAGCACAAGGCCATGATCGATGCTCTGACCAAAGGTGATGAAGTGGCTACTGCAGGAGGCGTTCTGGGCAAGGTCAGCAAACTCGGTGACAGCTTCATCAGTCTGGAAATCTCCAGCGGCGTTGAGGTGCAATTGCAACGCAGTGCCGTGATCCAGGTGTTGCCCAAGGGCAGCATCAAGTAATTGCCCCCCTGCTGGGCGGTTGCCAGCGTTTTGCATGTTGATGTCTGAAGGGCGGTCATGAATCGTTACCCGGTTTGGAAATACGTGATCATCGTGATTGCGCTGGTGGTGGGCGCTTTGTATGCCTTGCCGAATTTTTTTGGCGAATCGCCCGCCGTGCAGGTGTCGGCAGCCAAGCCGCTGATCAAGCTTGATACCGCAACGCTGGCGCAGGTCGAGGCAACCCTCAAGGCCAGTGGCATCGTCGCCGATCTGGTGACCCTGGAGGGTGCCTCGATCAAGGTACGCTTCAACGCCACCGAGGAGCAGCTCAAGGCCAAGGATGCGATTCAGAAAGCCCTGGTGACGGACCCGTCGAACCCCTCTTTTGTGGTGGCGCTGAACCTGCTGTCGCGCTCGCCGGCCTGGCTACGGGCGCTGCACGCAGCGCCGATGTACCTGGGGCTCGATTTACGCGGCGGTGTGCACTTCATGCTGCAGGTCGACATGCAGGCGGCGCTGACCAAGCGTGCCGAGTCGCTGGCCGGCGATGTGCGTACCAGCCTGCGCGAAAAAAATGTCCGCCACGGGGGCATTGCCCGCAATGGCCAGACCATTGAAGTGCGCCTCAAGGAGGCGGCAAGCCTGGCAGTGGCCAAAGCGGTATTCCAGGATCAGTTCACTGACCTGCAAACCCTCGATGCAGCGGACGGCACCGACATCAAACTCACAGCCTCCATCAAGCCGGAAGCGGCCCGGCGTATCCAGGACCAGGCGCTCAAGCAAAACATCACCACCTTGCACAACCGGATCAACGAACTCGGTGTGGCCGAACCGGTGATACAGCAGCAGGGCCTGGACCGCATTGTGGTGCAGTTGCCGGGCGTGCAGGATACCGCCAAAGCCAAGGACATTCTGGGGCGCACCGCCACCCTGGAGGTGCGCATGGTCGATGAAAGTACCGAGGCGCGGGCGGCTGAATCAGGTACGGGTGTGGTGCCCTTTGGCTCTGAACGTTACCTTGAGCGCAATGGGCAGACCGTGATTGTCAAAAAGCAGGTCATCCTGACCGGTGAAAATCTGACCGATGCCCAGCCCGGTTTTGACAGCCAGACCCAGGAACCCACCGTCAATTTGAACCTCGATGCCAAGGGCACCCGTATCTTTCGGGATGTTACGCGTGAAAACGTCGGCAAGCGTATGGCCATCCTGCTGTTTGAAAAAGGCAAGGGCGAAGTGGTCACCGCGCCGGTGATTCGTACCGAAATCGGCGGTGGCCGGGTGCAGATCTCGGGGCGCATGACGACCACCGAAGCCAATGACACGGCCCTGCTGCTGCGTGCCGGTTCACTCGCGGCTCCCATGGAAATCATCGAGGAAACCACGATTGGCCCGAGCCTGGGTGCCGAGAATATCGCCAAAGGCTTCCACAGCGTGAGCTGGGGCTTTTTGGCCGTGGCACTGTTCATGTGCGTCTATTACATGCTGTTTGGCGTGTTTTCCAGCATCGCGCTGGCGTTCAACCTGCTGCTGCTGGTGGCCGTGCTGTCGATGCTGCAGGCCACCCTGACGCTGCCGGGCATGGCTGCCATGGCGCTGGTGCTGGGCATGGCGATTGACTCCAATGTGCTGATCAATGAGCGCATTCGCGAAGAGCTGCGCAACGGCGCCTCAGCCCAAGCCGCCATCCATACCGGTTATGACCGCGCCTGGGCGACCATTTTTGACTCCAACATCACCACCCTGATTGCGGGCTTGGCGCTGCTGGCGTTTGGTTCGGGCCCGGTGCGTGGTTTTGCCGTGGTGCATTGTCTGGGTATCATGACCAGCATGTTCTCAGGGGTGTTTTTCTCGCGCGGCCTGGTCAATTTTTGGTATGGCCGGCAAAACCGGCTCAAAACCGTGTCGATTGGCACCATCTGGCGTCCCGATGGTGGCAATGCCGTCACGGTCGAATAGGATTTTTGTCATGGAATTTTTCAGAATCAAGCGTGACATTGCGTTCATGCGCCATGCGCTGGTGTTCAATCTGGTGTCGCTGCTGACCTTTTTGGCGGCGGTGTTTTTTCTGTTCTCGCGCGGCCTGCACCTGTCGGTCGAGTTCACCGGTGGCACCCTGCTGGAGGTCACCTATGCTCAGCCGGCTGATTTGGGCGTGGTGCGCGATACCGTCGCCAAACTGGGCCTTAGCGACGTGCAGGTGCAAAACTTTGGCACGGCGCGTGACGTGTTGATACGTTTGCCAGTTCAAAAAGGTGTGAGTTCAGCCCAGCAGAGCCATCAGGTCATGAACGCCCTCAAGGCTGTTGATGCCAGTGCCAACATGCGCCGCACCGAATTTGTCGGTCCGCAGGTGGGTGATGAACTGGCCGCTGATGGGCTCAAGGCGCTGGCTTTTGTGGTGGTGGGCATCATGATTTATCTGGCGGTGCGTTTTGAGTGGAAGTTTGCCGTGGCAGCCATCATTGCCAACTTGCATGACGTGATCATCATTTTGGGCTTTTTTGCTTTTTTCCAGTGGGAGTTTTCCCTGCCCGTGCTGGCTGCCGTGCTGGCGGTGCTGGGTTATTCGGTGAATGAGTCGGTGGTGATTTTTGACCGCATCCGCGAGAACTTTCGTCGTTACCGCAAGATGACAACCATCGAGATCATCAACAATGCAATCACTTCGACCATCAGCCGCACCATCATCACGCACGGATCGACCCAAATGATGGTGCTGTCCATGTTGCTGTTTGGTGGGGCCACGCTGCATTATTTTGCCCTGGCGCTGACCATTGGCATCCTGTTTGGCATTTACTCGTCGGTGTTCGTGGCGGCCGCCATTGCCATGTGGCTGGGGATTCAGCGTGAAGACCTGGTCAAGGGGCCGATCGCCAAGAAGGACATCGATCCGAATGACCCTAACGCCGGGGCAACGGTCTAGGCAGCATCTCGACCATGGCTAACGCACTTGCCCCCCGGCAGGCCGCC
The DNA here is from genome assembly GCA_020048795.1 of Rhodoferax sp. Classification (GTDB taxonomy): domain Bacteria; phylum Pseudomonadota; class Gammaproteobacteria; order Burkholderiales; family Burkholderiaceae_C; genus Rhodoferax. Next base: position 17,230 of record JAIFMA010000009.1, on the reverse strand, counting down.
AAATTGGCGGCGCAGGTGCGCCAGCACCTGGTGGCTCTGGCCGCCCAGGCCATGGACTCGGTGCTGGGCCTGGTGCAGGAACGTCTGAGCAACCTGATGAACGAGGCCGCTCCCTCGCGCGAGATGCAAACCCGTCGCGATGCCTGGATGGCTTACCAGCGCTTCAAGGATCGCTGGTCCAAGGGCACCGTGCAAGCCTGGCAGAACGCCTTGTTGCCAGAGAGTCGCCCGGCTCCATTGCTGTCAGCCAGCGCGTTGGAACTGCTGGGCACCGAGGTGGTCGAGAACAAGATCATTGCGTCGCGCCTGGCACTCGATTTGATGGAAAAATCGGCCCTGGAGGTCAACAGCCTGCGCAAGCGGCTCAAGTTCCTGGGGGGCGAGCAGGAACTGAGTGTCCGCGATATTGTGCATCCGGAGGTTTTGTTGCTGGCGGTGGTCCAGCAGTGGGAGGCCTGCGGTCTGTCGCGAGATTCCTGGCAATTGGTCAGTGCGGTGGTGCAACGCCATTTCAATGAGCATTTGCAAAAGGCCTATGCCGTGTGCAATGCCGAACTGGTGGCTCAAGGGGTCATGCCGGTGATCGATTTCAGCCCTAAAGCCAATCCGGTGGCACCCGATCAGGCCAGCCCTGCGCCGCCTGCGCCTGCTTCGGGGTCGGCGGCAGCATCCCAGCGTCGCGCAGAAGACCGTCCAGCCGGTCCGCGTCAGCCGGGCTTGTCCCAACTGCCGGGTTATGGTGGCCACGCGCCAGCGGCCGCGCGGGGTGGCGATCGTCGAGGGGGCCGTGGTCAAGGTCTGCTGGAGCAGGTGGGTCGATTGCTCGGTGGTTTTTTCCACCCCGGCGCAGCACCGGTATCCCATGTGGCACCGTCTGCCCCTTTGATGACGGCGCTGGCCCAGCAACCGCTGGTCAGCAACCAACTCCAGGCATCGCCTGGGACCTCTCAGGTCGTGTTGATTGAGCGGGTTGTTCAAGAGTTGCGCCAGCAGTCCTCGGTACTCAAGGGTCAGGCGCAAACCGACAACGAAAAAGCCATCATTGAGCTGGTGGCACTGATGTTTCAGGCCATTTTGCAGGAAGACCGCATCCCCACCGGGGTGCGGGTCTGGTTTGCACGGCTGCAAATGCCAGTGCTGCGCATCGCCCTGGCCGAGCCGGACTTTTTCAGCAAGCTCAATCATCCGGCGCGACAACTGATTGACCACATGGGTTCGTGTGTGCTGGGCTTTGATGCCAGCGGCATCAGCAGTGCGGCGCTGGAACTCGAGATCAAGCGGGTGGTTCAGGTGATTGAACAATATCCCGACACCGGTGAGCGGGTCTATCAAAAGGTTTATGAGGAATTCAAGGCCTTTTTAAAGCAGCATCTGACCGAAAAGCCCGCCACTCAAAAGGTGGTTGGCGTGGCGCAACAACTCGAACAAAAAGAAACCCTGACCATTCAGTACACCATTGAGCTGCGCGACCAGCTCAAAGACATGCCAGTGCGCGACGAGATTCGTGAGTTCTTGTACAAGGTCTGGGCCGAGGCGATGGCCGTTTCGGCCGTGCGCCAGGGGGCCCAGCACGAAGAAACCCTGCTGCTGAAAAAGACCGCCACCGACCTGATCTGGGCGGCCAGCGCCAAACCCAACCGCACCGACCGCGCCCGGGTGATTGCCAATCTGCCCGAACTGCTGCAATGCCTGCGCACCGGCATGACCCTGATGGCGGTAAACCGCTCGGCGCAGGATGCGCACATCAAGATCATCAGCGACACGCTGGCCGATGCCTTCATGTCAAAGACCCAGGCGATTGCCGACGAACAAATCACGGCACTGGCCGACCGTCTGGCGCACCTGGAAGACTATATCAGCGACGATGATGTCGAAGAGCTGCCGCTGGACTCGCAAACGATTGAAGACCTGCTGGGCATCGATGCCTCGGAGCTTGATGTGGTCACCGGTGCGGGTAGCACGGACAGTGTCGCCATGCTGGAGTGGGTGCGTGAACTGGCCTTGGGGGCCTGGTTCACGCTGGACCATAACGGCCATGTCAACCAGGTGCAATACGTCTGGCGCAGCCCGCTGGGCCATTTGCATCTGTTTGCCAGTACCGTCGGTCGCAGCTATCTGTTCCAGTCAGGCCGCTTGGCGACCTATTTGCAACAAGGTCTGATCGTGCCCCAGGAAGATGAGCCCCTCACCACCCGCGCCACGCGCGAAGCTCTGGGCAAGATCGAAGCCAACCCTGAGCGGCTGCTGGCTTGAGCCCCGGCTTTAGGGCTAGTTGGCCAGTCGCACCAGCCGGTTGTCGCACAGTTCATCGAACAGCAGGGCATCAGGCTGTTCGCCCAGGCTCCAATACACCATCAGGACCACCAGTTTGAGGTCTTCCATGCTGATCGGGTTGCCTGACGTGGCCATGGCGCGCTCCATCACCAGTTCCATCCGGTCATCCGGCAAGGCACCGATGGAGGCCAAAAAAGTGACAAAGCCCCAACCCGCCAGACCCAGCCGGTTTTGCTCGGAGGCGGTAAATATCCTCATCGACGGTGCCGACGCAGGCCATGGTACCGTACCGCGGTTGGGCGGCGCAGCGTCCATCGCACCCGGTTTAGCCGGATCGAGTGGGAGCCGATGCCGGCCCCGCGCCGCACTTTTGAGATCTTCCAGCCACAACAAGGCTTGAACCACCTCGTGGCTGTCAAAGCCCACAGCAGTGAGTTTGCGCTGTAGCGCCGGTAGCTCAGGGCAGGAATCACCGCCCCAATAGTTTTCATACACAAAGGCAAGGACTTCAAACATGGCCTCAATATTACCGCCAAGCCAGGGCTGCAAAACCTCAAACTGGCCCGGAAATCGGACTCTGGACTTGCCGGTCAGGTGGCCTGGCGTTGAAACAGGCCACCCGGCAGGCCAATGACCCGTCCATCGAGTTCGAGGGTCATCAACCGGGCCTGCAAGCTTGCGGTGTCCAGGCCAGTGCGCACTTGCAGGACTTCAAGACCCACCGGATCAAATCCCAAAGCGATCAGCATCTCATCATCGTGGCTCAAATGGCCCGTAGCCCTTTCTGAGTCTACGTAGTCAGCTATTATTTCTACATCAACGGGAGACTTCTCGAAGCACTTCAACTCATCAAAGATGTCTTGCGCCGATTCCACCAGTTTGGCACCCTGCTTGATCAACGCATGGCAACCGCGCGACTGTGCCGCATGGATCGATCCGGGAATGGCAAACACGTCTTTGCCCTGTTCGTTGGTCAGTCGGGCGGTGATCAGCGAACCTGATTTGAGCGCCGCCTCCACCACCAGCGTGCCCTGAGCCAGGCCGGCAATCAGGCGGTTGCGCCTGGGGAAATTGGCGGTAAGCGGTGGTGTACCCAGCGGATACTCACTCAGCAACAAACCGTGATCGGCGATGCGGTGCGCCAGATCTCGGTGCGCCCTGGGATAAACCCGGTCCAGCCCGGTACCGACCACCGCCACCGTGGTACCGCTGGCTGTGCCGGTCTGACAAGCCTTCAGCGCACCCTCGTGGGCGGCACCGTCAATACCCAGTGCCAGGCCACTGACCACCGTCACACCTGCCTCTGCCAGGGCCTGCGCCATCCCTCGGGCATTGGCCAGACCTTGCGGTGTCGGGTTGCGGCTGCCGACCATGGCCAGGCTTCTGGCAGGGTCAATCAAACGCCCGGTGGGGCACTGGTTAACTATCAAATCAGTAGCTGTCAGCGCTTGATTGACGGGCGCTACGGGGTCGTTTTCCTTATAACTGGCGATGCCCAGCAAATACAGCATCAGCGGTGGGTCGTCCAGGTTGAGCAAGGCCTGCGGGTAGCCCGCATCGCCCAGCGTCACCACCCGTCGGCGCAGGCTTCCCGGCGCATCCCGCTGCAACCAGACCAGTGTGGTGTCAAGCAACTCGGCCAAACCGGGCGGCATACGGCACAGTGACTGCGCCTGCGCCGGGCTGACGGCCTGCTCCAGGGCCGATGCTGATTGCTGAAAAATCGTTTGTGGCAGACCAAAAACCGTCAGCAGCTTGCGTGCGCTGCTGTTGCCCACACCATCTGTCTGCGACAGACGCAGCCAGGCGCCGAGTTCGTCAACCTCCACGTCAGTGCGGATTGATCAGACGGTCACCCACCTTGACACCGATGGTGATGTCGAGCACCAGCGCGTAAGACAATTTTTCGAAGGTGCGAAACACCATCAGCAGGCCGTTGCGCTCGTCGGGCAGTTTGACTTCGACCATGGCCGGATCGGTTTTGTCCACCAGACGGTTGCCGTCTTTCAGGATCGCCAGCACATGGCCTCTTTCGATGCCGTCGCGTTCCCCCTGATTGATCGATACCACCTGGTTTTGCGCGGCATTTTCAACCGCACTGCCATAGATGGACACGACACGGGCATCCACCGGCATCAGCGGCGCATGCGGCACATAACTGAGCAGTTGCATGGGGGGCTCGGGTACCAGCCGGTCGCCCACCCGCATTTCCTCCTTGGCATCAACGATGTCGATGGTGGCAGGAACGATATCCTGGCGTGCCTTGCCACTGCGATCAATGCCGTCCTGGGTGCCTTCGCTGCGCACCAACAGGGCCCGGCCCAGGTACTGCGCCTCATAACCGAGTATTTCCCCGGTAATGGGGTCCTTCAAGGGTGTGGCATTGCGGAAAATCCGGTAAGCCTTTTGCTTCAGGGCGGGCTCATCGAGCAGTTCTTCACTGGCAGATCCGCGTGCATAGGCGCGGTCGCCACGGGTCAGCAGTACCCGACTGTCCTGCGCCGCCACAATGCGCGGCGCAGCCGTCAGGCCGAGCTCGTCGACAATGATTGGCTCGGTCAGAAAGGGCTCGATCAGATGGCTCTTGAGTGTCGGCAATGCGTTGCTGGTTACTTTGTCGGACCGGGTTCGTGGCGACAACCTGACCGTCGGCACATCGTTGCCGTCCGGCGTGTTGCTGGTACTCAGGCGGGCGCGGCCATCCTTGGACAGCAGAAACAGCGTCTGCCCCGGGTAAATCAGATGGGGATTCTTGATGTCGTCGAGATTCATGCCCCACAGCTCGGGCCAGCGCCAGGGCGATTTCAGGTACATCCCCGAAATGGCCCACAGCGTGTCACCTGATTTGATGGTGTAGCTTTGCGGTGCATCGGCCTTGATTTCACTCAAGGGCACGCCAGCACTGGCGACCTGGTTGGCCACCATACGCTGTTGTGCGGTGATGGGATATTTCTGCGCACTGGCCGGGCTGGCGGACAGCACGCCGCAAACGATAACGGCCAGCACCGCCGAAATCGGGGCTGCATTGAATAGAGGTTTTGCCATGGTGTTTGGTACCCTGTTAAATCGGATGAGATTTTGCGCCCAAGCCCTTGATTGAACAACGATTGTCGCTTGCCCAGCGCACCAGCTGGCAGAAAAATAGCGAAAATAACGACATCTTCGAAGTGACACCATGGCTTTACTCCCTATTCTCTGCTACCCAGACCCCAAATTGCACACGGTGGCCAAGCCCGTGGCCGAGGTTGATACACGGATCAGAACCCTGATTTCCGACATGCTCGAGACCATGCACGAGGCCAAGGGTATCGGCCTGGCGGCCACCCAGGTCGATGTGCACGAACGCTTGATTGTGATGGATGTGTCGGAACAACATGATGATCCCTTGGTGCTGATCAATCCAAAAATCGTCTGGTCCAGTGCTGAAACCCACTTGAATGAGGAAGGTTGCCTGTCAGTGCCAGGTATTTACGACGGGGTTGAGCGTTTTGATGCGGTCAAGGTCGAGGCGCAGGACAGTCACGGGAAACTTCGTCTGATCGAGGCCGACGGCCTGCTGTCGGTGTGCATCCAGCATGAAATGGACCACCTGCTGGGCAAGGTGTTTGTGGAATACCTGTCGCCGCTCAAACGCAAGCGCATCAAGACCAAAATGCTCAAGGCCCAGCGCGAGGCGCGCAACTGATGCCAGCGCTCAAACTGGCGTTTGCCGGCACGCCGGAATTTGCGTGCGTTGCGCTGGCGGCACTGCACGCTGCAGGCCACCAGGTTGCACTGGTGCTGACCCAGCCCGACCGTCCAGCCGGGCGCGGTTTGAGACTGCAAGCCTCACCGGTCAAACAATTTGCGCTGGCTCACGGCCTGACGGTGGCGCAGCCGCGCAGCCTGCGCCTGGAAGGCAAGTACCCGCAAGACGCCGCCGAGGCGCAGGCCCTGCTGCAAGCGGGCAAGTTTGATGCGATGGTGGTTGCTGCCTATGGGCTGATCCTGCCGCAATGGGTGCTTGACAGCCCCCGGCTGGGCTGCTTCAACATCCATGCCTCGAGCTTGCCGCGCTGGCGCGGTGCGGCGCCCATCCACCGCGCCATCGAGGCGGGTGATGCCAGCACCGGGGTCACCATCATGCAAATGGATGCCGGGCTTGACACCGGTGCCACGCTGCTGACGCAAACCCTGCCCATTCTGGACACCGACACCACCGGTACATTGCATGACAAGCTGGCCGGGCTGGGTGCCATGCTGATGCTGCAAACCTTGCAGCAGGTGCAAAACGGCCAGGCCCAACCGGTGCCTCAGCCGTCACAAGGCATCACTTACGCCAACAAAATTGACAAGCAAGAGGCGGTCATTGACTGGGCACAACCGGCGCAGGCGATTGTCCGGCGCGTGCGTGCGTTCAACCCGTTCCCGGTTGCCAACAGCTGCCTGGGCGGCGAAACCCTCAAAATCTGGGCGGCCCAGGTTGGCCCGGAACAATCGTCAACCAGCTACCAATTTGGCGAAATTATGGCTGTAGCCCCCACAGGTATTACGGTAGCTGCTATGAATTCTGTAGTTATCCTGACTGAGCTACAGCGCCCCGGCGGCAAACGGCTGCCGGCAGCTGACTTTTTGCGTGGCTTTGACCTGCACGTTGGCAGGCGTTTTGACTGACCCCTGTGGTGTACCGGCCTGAATACTACCGTCACCCCGAGTTCCGTGCCGGCGCGCTGGAGTCGCTCAGCGCTGCACCGGGCCTGGCCGCCTGGGGTTTGATGACGGGTGTGGCCATGGTGAATTCGGGTTTGAGCACGTTTGAGGCGCTGCTGATGGGGGTCATCGTGTTTGCCGGCAGTTCGCAGTTGGCGGCCATTCCCCTGATCGCCTCTGGTGCGCCAATGTGGGTGGTGCTGGCCACCGGGTTTTGTGTCAACCTGCGTTTTGTGGTGTTCAGCGCCCACCTGCGCCCCTACATGATGCATCTGCCCCTGGGCCAGCGCCTGCTGGCCGGCTACCTGAGCACCGACCTGAGTTATGTGCTGTTTACCCGGCGTTACCCGCAGCATGGCGGCGAGCCTGAGCAACTGCTGGCACAACAGGCCTACCTGGCGGGCAATTGCGCCGTCAACTGGCTGGCCTGGGTGGGTTGCAGTGTGGCAGGTGTGTTGCTGGCGCGCTTGATTCCGACCAGTTGGGGGCTGGGTTTTGCCGGCATTCTGGCGTTGTTTGGTATTTTGTTTTCATTGGCCTCCAGCCCTTTGCGCTGGGTCAGCGCTGGCGTGGCCGGGGCGGCTGCAGTGACGGCGTTTGCGCTGCCCTACAAACTCAACATCCTGCTGGCCATTGCGTCAGCGGTGGCCATGTGCCTGATGATCGAAGCCACCCGCACAGCCGGGGCCGCTCATGGGCGCTGAGACCGACTTCTGGACCGTGGTGGTGATCATCGGGCTGGCGCTGATCACCGTGCTGACGCGCACCCTGTTCTTCATCTCCAGCCAAACCTGGCATTTGCCGCACTGGGCCCAGCGTGGCCTGCAATATGCACCCATTGCGGCACTGGCAGCGGTGATCGTGCCGGAACTGGTCATGACCCAGGGCCACTTCATTCAAACCTGGCAGGACGCCCGCCTGTTCGCGGCGCTGGCCGGTGCCCTATGGTTTATGGGCTGCCGCGGCCGCGGCCAGGCAGTACTGGGTACCATTGTGGTGGGGATGCTGGTTTATTTGCCCCTGCACGTGGGATGGGGCTGGTGATCGGACAGCTTTTACAATGCACCTAGCGTAATCAAAACTTATACGACCATGACTGCCATTCGATTTTCTGACTTGTGCGCCCAGGGCGCTGTTGCCGGTCAACGTGTTTTTATTCGGGCTGATCTGAATGTGCCACAGAATGACAGTGGTGGCATTACCGAAGACACCCGCGTCCGGGCCTCGGTGGCCTGTATTCAAATGGCGCTCGATGCCGGCGCGGCGGTTATGGTCACGAGTCATCTGGGGCGCCCCACAGAAGGCACCTTCAAACTGTCCGACTCGCTGGTGCCGGTGGCCAGGCGTTTGTCCGAATTGCTGAACCGCCCGGTACCGCTGCTGGGCAACTGGCTCGGTGGTGTGCCGGTTGCGCCCGGCCAGGTGGTGCTGCTGGAAAACTGCCGCATCAATGTCGGCGAAAAGAAAAACAACGAGGCCCTGGCACGTCAGATGGCCGATTTGTGTGACATTTTTGTGCACGATGCCTTTGGCACGGCACACCGCGCGGAAGCCAGCACCTACGGCATCGCCGAATACGCCAAAGTAGCGTGTGCCGGGCCTTTGCTGGCCGCTGAAATGGACGCTATTTCCAAAGCCCTGGCCAACCCAAAACGTCCGCTGGTTGCGATCGTGGCGGGATCGAAGGTTTCCACCAAGCTGACCATCCTCAAGGCACTGGCCGATAAGGTGGACCAGTTGATCGTGGGTGGCGGCATTGCCAACACCTTTATGCTGGCCAGTGGCCTCAAGATTGGCAAGAGCTTGGCCGAGCCGAACCTGCTGGCCGAGGCCAAAGCGGTGATAGAGGCCATGCAGGCGCGCGGCGCCGCGGTGCCGATTCCGGTCGATGTGGTCACGGCCAAGACGTTTGCGGCGGATGCGCCAGCCACCATCAAGGCCGCCACTGATGTTGCTGACGATGACCTGATTCTCGATATTGGCCCACAAACCGCTGCCGCTCTGGCTGAACAGCTCAAAGCTGCTGGCACCATCGTCTGGAATGGTCCAGTTGGTGTGTTTGAGTTTGCCACGTTTGAGCACGGCACCCGTGTGCTGGCCCAGGCCATTGCCCAGTCCAGCGCGTTCTCAATTGCCGGTGGTGGCGACACGCTGGCGGCCATCGCCAAATATGGCATTGAAAAGGACATCGGCTATATCTCCACCGGCGGCGGTGCCTTTCTGGAGGTGCTCGAGGGCAAAACCCTGCCGGCGTTTGAGGTCCTGACGCGCCGGGGCCAGACCCAGAGGGCCGCGGTTTCGGTTGCGCCCAGTCTTGACATCGCCCGTGGGGTGGCCATGATGGGCTCAGAGGCATCGCTGGCCAAAATATTAAAAACGGTGGCAAGCAGCATGTCGGGCAGTTTGCCCGACATGTCTGCCGCGCTGGCCGCAGGCGACGTGGCCAAAGCCAATGCCCTGTTGCATGCGATCAAGGGTTATGTGCCCATTTTTGCCGTCGATGCCCTGGTGGCTCAGGTGACCCAGGTTGAAAAGGTTAGCAAAACAGAATCACTGGCGGTGGTGGCACCGTTGTTTGCCGATTTATTGCCCCAACTTGACGGCCTGTTGAAAGAAATTGGTGTTTTTTTGGCGCAAAATTAATCGGTGTGAAAGCGCCGGAATTTGGTTTAATTGCTGCTAAGCTTGTTATTTATGAGACTCTAACGAAAGGGCATGTGAGTGGCTGAATGGCCATGTGGCGTGCCGTCCCTGAATTATGAATTTGATACTTGCCCGTGTTCTGGTGGTCGATGACGATGAAGTTATGCGCACCTTTGTGGTCAACAGCCTGCGTCGATTGGGCATCCAGTCGATTGAAACCGCCGTCGATGGTGTCAGCGCGCTGCGTGCCATGGTGACTTTCAGGCCCAATCTGGTACTCACCGACATTCATATGAAGCCCATGGACGGGCTGGAGTTTGTGCAGCAGTTGCGCGCCCATGCCAACCCGCTGGTCAACGAGATGAAGGTGATTTTCATGAGCGCTGATGCCAGTGCTGCCACCTTGCAGGAGGCCATGCCTCTGGGTACTTTTGGGTACATTGTCAAACCGCCCCGGCTCGATACGCTTCAAGCCAAGATCGAATTAGCGCTCAGGTAGGTCGCACCTCTCGTGCTGCTGGTTTAACGAGAACAGGTCCGCTATGAACTTCTACACCCCCGGAATGTCCTTGTTGAAACCCTTGTCAGGGACGCTGCGTTTTTGGGTTTTGCCTATGCCACTGCTGGTGTCATTGGCGGTTTCGCTGGTGTCCCACTTGCTGGGCCTACAGGGCTCGGGTTCTGTGATGGCGAGCCTGTCGCTAGGTGCCATCCTGTTGTGGTGGTATTTACAACTCTGTTTTTTCAGTATTACCCGCGTCGAGCGCGACCGTACCGAGCAAGCCATGAGGGCAGTGTCAGACGGAGATCTGACCGGAAGCGTGAATTCCGGCGTGAAGACCCTGGGCAATTTTGGTCGCCATTTTGAAATCATGATTGATCACATGTCAGGCATCGTGGCCAACATTCGCACGGCCGCGGTGTTGTTGGGCGATACCGGCAAAAAGCTGGTCGATGACACCCGGTCCCTGGCCGAGCGCGCAGCAACCCAGGGGCAGCATCTGCAGCAGACCTCCTTGCACGTCAAACATGTCAGCGAAACGGTGGCGCGTAACGCGTCTGCTTCGCATGAGGTCAGCATGATGACGGCCAGCCTGCACAAGGAAGCTGACTTGGCGGGCACCATGATGCACGGGGCGGTTCAAAGCATGGGCCCGCTGGAAGTCACCTCCAGGCGCATGTCAGAAATCATTGGCGTGATTGACGGCATTGCCTTTCAGACCAATCTGCTGGCACTCAATGCAGCCGTTGAGGCAGCCCGTGCCGGCGAGCAGGGGCGAGGGTTTGCCGTGGTGGCCGCTGAAGTGCGCAACCTGGCCAAACGCAGCCAGGGCGCTGCCGCTGAAATTCGGGGTTTGATCGCCGAGTCTTCAGCACGTGTGGGCGAAACCGTCGCAGGCATTAAAAGAATCAACGAGACCATGGAGAGTCTGATCTCAGGTATTGGTGAAATCGCCATGAACGTCAACGTCATGGCTGAGGGTAGTGCTTCGCAAAGTGCGGCACTGGAAGAGGTGGTGCATGCAGTGGGCGACCTCGATGTGCTGACCCATGAAAACTCCGAACTGGTGGAGCGTGCCAGCTTTAATTCAGACCGTATGATTGCCCAGGCCTCAACCCTTGAGATTTCAGTGGGCGACATTCGCTTGCGTCAGGGTGCCGCCGATCAGGCCAGGCAAATGGTATTCGATGCCATGGTGCATCTACGCACGCAGGGCTTTGAGCAGGCCGTCGCCGACTTTCATGACAAGCGGGGTCCATTTATTGACCGGGATCTGTATGTCTTTATCTTTGACCGTCGCGGGCGCTATGTGGTGCATGGTGCCATCCCGGAAAACGACGGTAAGCTGTTGAGCGGTATCCCGGGTCTGGACGCTGACAAACTGGTGACTGATGCCTGGGAGGTGTGTGACTACGAGCAAAGTGGCTGGGTCAACTACACCATCACCCACCCGCTAACCGGGGCAGTGCAGAGCAAGTCTTCGTATGTGATGCCGCTGGACGATGACCGTCTGATCGGCTGCGGCTGCTATCTGAATACGCAATGGCTCAACGCATGAGTGCATCACCCCATCCGGACCAGAAGCTTGAGCATGATCATGCGCTGGTGGCGTTGTGCAGTCAGGTGCTGCCGATCTGGGCGCGTCAGCTGGCCAGTTCGCGCAGTCAGTCCGAGACGGCCGTGGCGGAAATGCTGGCTGCGTTTGCTGAAATCGGCCCGCATCTTGACATGGCGACCCGGCAGTCCGGGCAAATTACCGCAGCACTGGCGCAAGGCAGCGGTGGCATCGTCGGGTTGGCTGATGCCTGTGATCGGGAACTCAAACCGGTGCTGAGTCGTCTTGACGCGGCATCAGCGGCTGCCGTGGCGAATGTGATGAGCATGATTCGTGGTTCGGCCGATGCGCTGGAACGAATCTCCAAACCATTTGAGCGCGAGACGCAGATGGTGGGCCAGCAGGTTGAGCGCATGTACCGGGGTTTCCAGTACCAGGATCGCATCAGCCAGATGATGACTTTGTTGCATGAGGACATTGAGCGTCTGAAACTGGCGCTGGATGACACCTCAACCGATGTTGACGCACAGGCCTGGCTGGCGCGACTGGCCTCGCAATATGTCATGACGGAGCAACGCCATCACCACCACGGTCAGGCCGGCACTGCCGCAGTGGATGACGATGAAACAACTTTTTTTTGATGGGGACACGTGATGGCACAAACAATTCTTGTCATTGATGACTCGGCCAGCCTGCGACAGGTGGTTGCTATGGCGCTACAGGGCGCTGGTTATGAAGTACTGCAAGCGGGCGATGGGCAGGCTGCGCTGGCCTTGCTGGATGGCCGCAAAATCAACATGGCCGTTTGCGATGTCAACATGCCGCGCATGAACGGCATCGAGTTTGTCAAGGCCGCCAAGGCATTGCCCAGCTACAGGTTCTTGCCCATCCTGATGTTGACCACCGAAAGCCAGGAAGCCAAAAAAGAAGAGGGCAAAGCGGCTGGTGCCAAAGCCTGGATGGTCAAGCCATTCTCACCCGCCTCCCTGCTCAACGCCGTCTCCAAGTTGTGCCTGCCGTAAGGTTTGTATAGGCTTTGCATTGCTGACTACGATGGGTCAGACGGTGCCGCCGGGTTGTTTTTGCACCATCCATGTCAGGATATCCTTATGAGCACACCATTTGAGCTTCCGCAAGAGATGACCATCTACAGCGCTGTAGAAACCCGTGATGCCCTGTTGGGCTGGGTCACCGAGCAAAACGCCAAGTCCGCCAAACTGCTCAAAATATCTGCTGCCAAGGTGCAAGAGATTGATGGTGCTGGCCTGCAACTGCTGGCGGCCTTGTCCAACACCGAGCAAAACTGGCAGTTGGTCGGTCCCAGTGCCGCCTTTGTTGATGCCTGCCAGGCCATGGGCTTGAGCACCTGGCTCGACAAATCTCTCGCCCACGCCTGAATAGGACCCCGCCATGTCAGATGCCGACCAAGACTTTATTGCTGCGGCCATGCCCGCCTTTATCAGCGAGGCCGGTGAGCAGACCGAAGCCATTGAGACCCTGCTGCTTGAGCTTGAAGAGCAGCCGGGCAATCGCGAACTGCTCGACACCTTGTTTCGTTGTGCCCACACCGTCAAAGGGTCGGCCGGTATATTTGGCCTGAACAAGGTGGTTGAATTTACCCATCACGTCGAGACCCTGCTGGATAAATTGCGTGACGGCGATTTGAACCTGACACCCGAAATGAGCACCTTGTTGCTGCAGTGCAATGACCAGATCAAGTTTCTGGTGGACACCGCCAGCGACGATGCAGCCGATACGTCCGACCAGAAAGACCTGCGGGCTGATCTGATCATCCAGTTGCGCGCCTACACCGACGATGCCGGGGCGGTGCCGGTCAAGGCAGCGACGCAAACGGCTGGAACGGCCGGCGTGGTTGTTGCGCCTGGCATGACCGACTGGAAAATTTCGGCCCGGTTTGGTACGGAGACTTTTCGCAATGGGATGGACCCCCTGTCGATTGCGCGTTACCTCAAGGGCCTGGGTACGGTCACCTCCATGGTGTGTGGCATTGATGCCGTTCCTTCACTGGTCAACATGAACCCTGAGACCTGTTACCTCAGTTTCGGCATGGAACTGGCTTCGTCGGCGACACGTGAAGATGTGGAGGGAGCCTTCAGTTTTGTGGCAGACGACTGCGAACTCGATGTGATTGCACCTGAAACGTTGGGCCAGAAGCTGGTTCGCGCCATTGAAGACCTGCCGACTACGCCAAGGCTGGGCGACATGCTGGTGTCGGTGGGTGCGGTTTCTCAAGAAAAACTGACCGAAGTGCTATCAAATCAAGGGCAGACTACTGGTTATGCCAGTGCGCCCAAGACCAAATTGGGCAATCTTTTGGAGTCTCAGGCGGGTGTCGCCCCTGAGGTGGTTGAGGCTGCGCTGAATAAACAGCAAAAAACCCGCGAGACCAGCGGTGGCGGCGAAGAAAACCGCTACATCCGGGTGCAGGCTGACCGCCTTGATCTGGTCATCAACCTGCTTGGTGAGCTGGTCATTGCGGGTGCTGGCGCCAACCTGCTGGCGCGTGAAACCCGCAATGTGGCGCTGATTGAGGCCAACTTGCACATGAACGGCCTGATTGAAGAAATCCGCAACGGCACGCTGGGCTTGCGCATGGTGCCCGTCGGCGAGACCTTCAGCCGCTTTCGACGGGTGGTGCGCGACACCGCATCGAGCCTGGGCAAAGAGGTTAATTTTGAAATTGTGGGTGGTGAAGCCGAACTTGACAAATCGATGGTCGAAAAAATCGCTGACCCGCTGATGCACCTGGTGCGCAACTCTCTGGATCACGGGCTGGAGCCACCCCAAGAGCGTGTGGCCGCGGGCAAAACCCCAGCTGGCAAGCTCACTCTGAGCGCCCGCCACGAAACCGGTGCCATCCTGATCCGCATCGAGGACGATGGCCGTGGCATCAACCGCGAACGGGTGCTGCAGCGCGCCTGGAACCGCGGCCTGATCGAGCAGGGTGTGGTGCCAGCGGACGACGTGATCAACATGATGATTTTTGAACCAGGTTTTTCGACCGCCGAGCAAGTAACCAACCTGTCCGGCCGCGGTGTTGGCATGGACGTGGTGCGGCGCAACATCGAAGCGCTGCGGGGCTCGCTCAAGCTCAATAGCCGCCCAGGGCATGGTCTGCAGGTCGATATTCGATTGCCCCTCACGCTGGCCATCATTGACGGCTTCCTGGTCGGTGTTGGCAAGGCCAAGTTTGTGTTGCCGCTGGGCTCCGTGGTTGAAGTCATCGAGGCCGGGGGCCAGCATGTGCGGGTGGATGCCACCGGGCGCCACTGCGTCGAGTTGCGGGGTGCGGTGCTGCCGGTGGTGCGACTGCGCTCACTCTACAGCATCGAATCGGGCTTGCCCGAGCGCACCAGCGTGGTGGTGGTGAGCTCGCCGCGTGGCAAATACGGGATTGAGGTCGAGGCCTTGCTGGGCCAGCAGCAAACGGTGATCAAGCCGTTGGGTCGTTTGTTCAAAACGCTGCGTGGCATTTCGGGTTCCAGTATTTTGGGTAGCGGAGAGGTGGCACTCATTCTGGATGTGGCTTCGCTCGGGGAACTGGTCACGGCTGCGTCTTCCGTACTCAGTGCGCAGGCGTGAAAGAGCTTGATAGGGTTGTTTTTATTCACTTGAAAGGTAAAGCCATGAAAAAGATCATTGCATTTGTGTGTTTCGCCATGCTGGCGCTGCTGGCAGCCCCGTGGGCGCATGCTCAGGATTTCAAAGACCTGCGGGCCAAGATGACCACGGCACGCGAAACCTTGGTCACCATGGCCACCGACAAAACCAAACGCGGTGCTGATCAGCAAAAAGTGGTCAAGGACACTGCCGATGCAGCCAGCGCCATGCTCGCCAAGCTGAAGGCACCTGCTGGCAAAGAGGCCCAGTTCAAAGACCTGACCGACACCTGGGGTGCCTTCAAGAAAACTCGCGAAGCCGAATTGGTGCCGCTGATTATTGCTGGCAAGGAAGACGAAGCCCTGAAACTGGCAGGCGGCGTGCAAAAAGAGCGTTTTAACAAATGCATGGGTCTGCTGACTGAACTGGGGGGCTGAGCCACAGCGCAGCGCCACGGGGAGCTTTGGGGGGTATTTAGAATAACTGGAGTGTTGGTATGCGTCTGAAAGACTTGAAAATTGGCCATCGTTTGTCCATGTTGCTGGCGCTGCTGGTGCTGATTTTGCTGGTGATTGGTTGGGTGGGTCTGCGTGCCGCCAAGGAGGCCAACGACAAAATGGAGAACCAGTACGCCAATGGCATGCTGCCACTGGAGCAACTGTCAAAGATCGAAGCCCTGATGCAGGCCAACCAGTTGTTTGTGCTGCGGGCCATCACCAACCCCTCGGCTGAAAACTCCAAGCGTGCGGTCGAGGGCGTCACGGCCAACATCGACACGATCACCATTGCGCTCAAGCTGTACCAGGCCAAGGTCAAGTCCGAAACCGAACAAAAGCTGGTCACCGAGTTTGACCAGAAGCGCACGGCGTTTGTCAAAGAGGGCCTGATGCCCATGATCGATGCCTTGCGCGACAACAGTCCGGCGCGCGCCGGGTTGGTGGACGAAACCCTCACCAACCGTTGGCAGGCGGTTGAGCCGGTTATTCAGAAAATCAAGAAACTGCAGCTCGAAGAGACCAAGGTTCAGTACCAGGAGTCGCTGGCCAGCGCCACTACAACGCGCAATAGCGTCATTCTGATCATTTTGGCGGCACTTGTGCTGACCATTGCCGCAGGTTACTTTTTGATCCGAAGCATTACTGTGCCGATGCGCCACGCGGTCGAGGTAGCCGAAGACGTGGCCGCTGGCAAGCTCGATGCCACGATCGCCGTCGATCGTCAGGACGAGGCCGGCCACTTGCTGGGTGCCATGGCCACCATGCAGGGTGCGCTGAATCATTTCATGGAGGCGCAGCACGAAATGGCGCGCCAGCACGATCTGGGTATGCTTGACTATGTGATGCCCACTGAGCGCCTGCAGGGCTCATACCGCACCATGACCGAGGCCGTCAATAAATTGGTGCAGTCGCATATTGCTGTCAAGATGAAAGTGGTGGAAGTAGTGCAGGGTTACACCGATGGTCGCCTTGATGTCGCCATGGACCGCCTGCCGGGCCAAACAACAGTCCTTGCGTGATGCCGCCCAAGCCGCCAGCTTCAACCTGCGTATCCGCACCTCGCTTGACAGCCTGCCCGAGTGTGTCACCGTGTTCGACGAACAGGCCCTGTTTGTCCATGCCACGCCAGCAGCCAAGCTGTTGCTGCAACGCTTTGGCGGCCCGGGTTTTGATACCGATAAGTTTTACGGCAACAAACTCTCCAACCTGTTCAGAAGTGCTGAAACAAAGGCCAAGTTTGACCACGCCGTGCAGTCTGGCGAGTCGGTGGATGTCGAGATTGACGGGCGCCAGATCCGTTTGCTGGCCAAACCCATCATTGACCCGGCAGGCCAGCGGATCGGGCGAGTCACCCACTGGATTGACCGTACCGACGAAGTGGCCTCCGAACGTGAGGTGGCACAAATCGTGGCAGCTGCGGGCGCAGGCGACTTCAGCCATCGGCTCGTT
>JAIFMA010000004.1 GCA_020048795.1 Rhodoferax sp. | reverse complement strand
CGCCCGCTCGAAACCCTGCTGGCCACCTGGGGCATCAGCCTGATGCTGATGCAGTTGGTGCGCAGCGTGTTTGGCGCGCAGAACGTGGGGGTGGAAAACCCGTCGTGGATGAGCGGTGGTGTGCAGGTGCTGGGCAACTTGTCGCTGCCGTTTAACCGTCTGGTGATTATCGGTTTTGCCATTTTTGTGCTGGGCAGTGTGGCCTGGATGATTGGCAGAACCCGGCTGGGGCTGTTTGTGCGCGGGGTCACGCAAAACCGCCCGATTGCCTCATGCATGGGGGTTAACACGGCGCGCATTGACACCTACGCGTTTGCGCTGGGCTCGGGCATTGCCGGGCTGGCCGGTTGTGCCCTGAGCCAGGTCGGCAATGTCGGGCCAGACTTGGGCCAGGGTTACATCGTGGATGCGTTCATGGTGGTCGTACTTGGTGGTGTCGGGCAACTGGCCGGCACGGTCTATGCGGCACTGGGCTTGGGTGTGCTGAACAAGTTTCTGGAGGGTTGGGCCGGTGCGGTGCTGGCCAAAATTGCAGTGCTGGTGTTCATCATCATCTTTATCCAGAAACGTCCCCAGGGCATTTTTGCCATGAAAGGCCGAGAAGTATGAATATGCCCTTTGCTCGCTCACTTCGTGTAGCAGCCTTACAAGCCGGCCCTCAGAGATGGGGCTCTTCGACCCGTCCAAGCCTGCGCAGGCAGGCTTGGAGCCTCTGGTCTCAGCCCCTTGCAGGGGGCAATGCCAGTGGCCCGGCAAGCCGGTTCCACGGCATTTCTGTCTCTTGTTCCGTTGGCACTCATCAGTCTCGTGAAATATGAGCGCACTATGTCTTTGAAACCAATAGTCCTTCCCATGCCCAGGCCGCTGCTGAGTCGCACTGGCTGGGTAGCTTTTCTGGTGGCGTTGATCGTCGTCTGCGCGGTGGCACCAGTGCTCAATCTACTGGTGCCTGCTGGTAGTATTTTCCACCTCAGCGACTATGGTGTGGGCTTGGTCGGACGCATCATGTGTTACGCCATTTGCGCCCTGGCCATGGATTTGATCTGGGGCTTTACCGGCATTTTGAGTTTGGGGCACGGGCTGTTTTTTGCGCTGGGTGGCTACGCCATGGGCATGTACCTGATGCGCCAGATTGGCCTGGAGGGCAATTACAAAAGCAATTTGCCTGATTTCATGGTGTTTCTGGACTGGAAAACGCTGCCCTGGCATTGGACGTTTTCAGACAGCTTTGCCGCCACGCTGTTTCTCATCATCGCCGTGCCGGGTCTGGTGGCTTTTGTGTTTGGCTACTTTGCCTTTCGCTCACGCATCAAGGGCGTGTATTTTTCGATCATCACCCAGGCCATGACCTTTGCCGCGATGCTGCTGTTTTTTCGCAATGAGACCGGCTTTGGCGGCAACAACGGCTTCACCGATTTCAAGCGCATTCTGGACATCCCGGTTGCCACACCCACCATGCGCATGACGCTGTTTGTGTTGACCGGCGTGATCTTGCTGGGTTTCTTTTTGATGGCGCGCTGGCTCATCAATAGCAAGTTTGGCCGGGTATTGCAAGCCGTGCGCGATGCCGAAACCCGCGTCATGTTCAGCGGCTACAACCCCTTGGGTTACAAGCTGACCATCTGGACCATTTCGGCCATGATGTGCGGGGTGGCCGGTGCCTTGTATGTGCCGCAGGTGGGCATCATCAACCCGAGTGAAATGAGCCCGGCCAATTCGATCGAAATTGCCATCTGGGCGGCGGTGGGCGGGCGCGCCACATTGATCGGGCCGATATTGGGCGCGTTCATTGTGAGTGGTGCCAAAAGCTGGTTGACGGTGGCTTACCCCGAGTTTTGGTTGTACTTTTTAGGTGCACTGTTCATTGGTGTCACGCTGTTTTTGCCGGATGGTGTGGTTGGGTTGGTGAAAAAAGTGATGACATTGCGAGGAGCGCCAGCGACGCGGCAATCCACGAATTCAGGAGACCCGTCATGACCCCCGACCTGATGGAGCAGGGTGCCAAGCGCATTGAGCAATACCAGGCGGCACAGGCGGGCAAAGCCGGCAATACCGAATCGGGCGGACGCGCTGCCGGTTTTTCACGCTTGGCCATTCCTGGCGAAGTGGACGTTACCCATGGCCGTATCCTGTACCTGGAAGACGTGAGCGTCAGCTTTGACGGGTTCAGGGCCATCAACAAACTCAGCCTTGACATTGCACCGGGTGAGCTGCGCTGCATCATCGGCCCCAACGGTGCCGGCAAAACCACCATGATGGACATCATCACCGGCAAGACGCGACCGGACGAGGGGCGCGTGTTTTTTGGCAGCACCATTGACTTGCTGCGGTACAAAGAATCAGAAATCGCCCAGATGGGTATTGGCCGCAAGTTCCAGAAACCTACGGTGTTTGAACAACTGACAGTGTTTGAGAACCTGGAACTGGCGCTCAAGACCAACAAGGCAGTGAGCGCGTCGATGTTGTTCAAGCTGGATTCGGCGCAGAGTGACCGTCTGGCTTCCGTGTTGCACACCATCCATCTGGCTGACAGCGTGTCGCGCCAGGCGGGTTATTTGAGCCATGGTCAAAAGCAGTGGCTCGAGATTGGCATGCTGCTGATGCAAGACCCCAAGCTGCTGTTGCTCGATGAGCCGGTGGCCGGCATGACTGACGAAGAAACCGAGCGCACGGCGGAGCTGTTTTTGACGCTGAAAGGCCAGCATTCGCTGATGGTGGTGGAGCATGACATGAGCTTTATCAACACCATTTCAGACATCGTCACCGTTTTGTGTGATGGCTCGGTGCTGGCGCAGGGCACGCTGGCGCAAGTGCAGGCCGATGAGCGGGTGATTGAGGTTTACCTGGGAAGATGAGCATGCTGAACGTCACCAACATCAACCAGTATTATGGCGGCTCGCACATCCTGCGCGATGTCAACCTGCAAGCCGAGCTGGGCAAGGTCAGCGTCATTCTGGGGCGCAACGGTGTGGGCAAAACAACTTTGCTCAAAAGCCTGATGGGCCTGGTGCCGATCAAGACAGGTGTGATTGAATTTAATAAAAAACCCATTCAAAAAGCCACGCCCTACGAGCGGGCCCGCGCAGGCATTGGTTTTGTGCCGCAGGGCCGCGAGATTTTTGCCCGGCTCACGGTCGAAGAAAACCTGCGCATGGGCTTGGCCTACAAGCCCGCTGGCACGCCGATTCCGCCCGAGCTGTTTGAGCTGTTTCCGGTCTTGAAGCAAATGCTGGGCCGCCGTGGCGGCGACCTGTCGGGCGGGCAGCAACAGCAGCTGGCCATTGCCCGGGCGTTGGCTGCCGGCCCCAAACTGCTGATACTCGATGAACCCACCGAGGGCATCCAGCCCAGCATCATCAAGGACATTGGGCGGGTCATCCGCATGTTGGCCGACAGGGGTGACATGGCCATCGTGCTGGTAGAGCAGTATTACGACTTTGCCCAGGAACTGGCCGACCATTACGTGGTGATGGAGCGCGGCGCGGTCAAGGCCCAGGGGCTAGGAGCCAACATGGAGACCGATGGGGTGCGGCAGATGGTGGCGATTTAGCAACCCTGAAGGGCGCAGGCTGGCTGATATCGCAGAATAAACAACTGGTTTCAGGTGCTCCAGATGCGCGGAGTGACCGGCGACAGTTGCCAAAAATGTGCCCGCCAGCTTAGCCACACCTGCCGCAGCAAATCCATGGCCGGTTCTACCAGCGGCGACAGCACCCGCAGCACCATGACCTGCGGGTTGGGGCAGGTGGCTCCTGCCATTGCGTGCAAGTCGTGCGCAGCCATCAGTTCACGCGCCATTTCCAGAGCAGCCTCACGCCGGTTGCGCGCCAGCACCGAGCCGGAGACAAAAAACAGCGATCCCATGCAGCGCTGGCCCGCCAGCCCGAGTGGGCCGTTCATCAATCGGGTGTCGGTGCCATCCAAACAACCACGCTCCAGCCAAACACCCGGCACTTCAAGGTGCTGCAAAAAGCGCCCCTGCACGAATGGCAGCGACGCGCTGGGCAATCCAAAGGCGGTGATGTCCCAGCCAATAAGCTCCGCCTGCGGGTCGGGTTGGATGACCAGGCGGTTTTCCGCCTGGCATTGGTTGTAGGCAATGGCTTCCAGGGGCAGCCACTCCAGCCGGGCCTGATCGCGCAAGTGGATGTGGGTGCGTTGAAGTGCGGGCTCGCCGGCGGAGCGGTAAAAACGCGTTGCCCCCGGTGTGGTGATCAGGCCATGGGCGCCACCGTGGGCACTGATGTTCATGGCCAGCGTGTCGCCGCCGACCAGCCCGCCGGGCGGATGCACCAGCACGTTGTGGCAGATGGCATCGCCCTCGGGGTACAGACTCTGCAACACCCGCAGCGGCCCGGTGTGGCTGTGCCGGGCCACGGTGCGTTGTCGCTCAAGGCGGTAGTCGATATTCAGTTGTGCGTGCCAGCTCATGAAGGGAGTTTAGGTGGCGAATTCACCAGGTGGGTCTACTGGGCGATGAAATGCAACGGCGCGCCCTGGGGTGTTGATCGCCGATTTCTTTTCACGGATTCAATTTTGCACACTGATTTGGCGGTAAATTGATGCCTTGGTGGCTGTAGCTACCATTTAAGGATGATAAAAATGAACTTTTCCAATTTCAAAATCAGTGCCAAATTGGCCACCGGATTCACAATCATCATGCTGTTGACCGCCCTCATCGGTGGTTTGTCGATGTTGCAGATGGGGCGTATTGATGCCAACACCGCAGAGTTGTCTGAAAACTGGCTGCCATCGATCAAGTATGTCGGTGAGATGCAGGCCATCCTGAATGACATTCGACGCGCTGAGCTTCAGCATGTGATTGCGCTGAACCCCGAGGAAAAAAAAGCCGAGGCAGATCGGATCGTCTCGAATGCGGCCAAACTGCAAAAAGTGGATGCCCAGTTTGCTGCATTGCTCGATTCGCCGGCTGAGAAGCAGGCTTTTGAAAGGTACAAGAAGGACAGCAGTGCCTTTTTGGCCACCGGCACCAAGCTGATTGAACTCTCCAATGTGGGTCCATCGGGTATCGAGACCACCGTCAAGTATCTGAGGGGCGAGTCCAGAGTCGCCTTTCGGGCAATTTTCGGCACCATGGAGGCGATGACGGCCCTGAACATCAAGGGTTCTGATGCTGCTTCATCAGCGGCGCACCAGTCCTACCGAAGCGCCCAGATGAATGTGGCGTTGGTGCTCGGCTTGGCGATTGTGATGGCGGTTGTTTTGGGCGTGTGGATTTCGGGCCAGATCACCCGGCCCATACAAGCCGCCGTGGCTGCTGCCAGGGAATTTGCCGCCGGCAATCTGGCCACACCGCTGAGCGCCCAAGGCAACGACGAGCCTGCGCAACTGTTGCGTGCACTGGAGGCGATGCGGGTTGATTTGTCGAGGGTGGTGGCCAGCGTTCGCGTGGGCTCGGAAAGTGTCGCCACCGCCAGTTCCGAGATCGCCCAGGGTAACAACGACCTGTCCTCGCGCACCGAGAGCCAAGCCAGTGCATTGGAACAGACTTCTGCGTCGATGGAGCAGTTGGGCTCGACAGTGGCGCAAAACGCCGAATCAGCCCGCAAGGCCAATCAATTGGCCATGGGTGCGTCGACAGTTGCGGTGCAGGGCGGCGAAGTCGTCAGCCAGGTGGTGGAAACCATGAAGGGCATCAATGAGTCGTCGAAAAAGATCTCTGACATCATCAGTGTGATTGACGGCATTGCGTTTCAGACCAACATCCTGGCGCTCAATGCTGCGGTTGAGGCGGCCCGCGCGGGTGAGCAGGGACGTGGCTTTGCAGTGGTGGCCAGCGAAGTGCGCAGCCTGGCCGGGCGTAGCGCCGAGGCCGCCAAAGAGATCAAGGCGCTGATCAGCGCCAGCGTGGATCGGGTTGAGCAGGGCACGGCCCTGGTGGACAAAGCTGGCGACACCATGACCGAGGTGGTCAATGCCATCCGACGGGTGACCGACATCATGGGCGAAATCAGCAACGCCAGCGGTGAGCAATCGATTGGTGTGGCGCAGGTGGGTGAAGCGGTGAGCCAGATGGATCAGGTGACCCAGCAAAACGCGGCCCTGGTCGAAGAAATGGCCGCCGCAGCCGGCAGCCTGCGCAGCCAGGCGCAGGAGCTGGTGCAGACGGTGGCGGTGTTCAAGCTGGGTGATGCGCAACAAGCCGCACAACCAGCTTCGCTGGCGATGCGGCCCGCCAGCGCCAGGCAGCTTCGCCTTGCTTGACCCCCCAAGTCCGCCTTGGTTAGATCACCCGCACCGCGTTGACATCGGCGACCGCCAGCGCGGTCATGTTCACCACCCGGTGCGAGTCGGATGATAGCGACAGCACGTGGGCCACTGCCGCCGCACCCAACAGGATGGGCCCGACGGTAACGCCCTGGCTGACGGTCATTTTCAGCACGTTAAACAAGATGTTGGCCGAATCCAGATTTGGGCAAATCAGGATATTGGCCGAGCCGCTCAGGGTGCTTTCAAGCAAACTCTTGTGCCTGATGTCCTCTGACAGCGCAGCATCACCACGAATTTCGCCTTCGCACTCGACCCCCGGGCAGGCGGCCTTGAACAGGTCACGCGCGGTGCGCATCTTGAGCGCTGACGGACGGTTGGAGGAACCAAAATTCGAGTGCGACAAAAAGGCCACCTTGGGCGGCAGGCCAAAGCGGCGCACTTCGTCTGCGGCCATCCGGGCAATCCCGGCGAGTTGCTCGGCTGTCGGGTCGTCATTGACATAGGTGTCGGCGACAAACAGCGAGTGGTGCTCAAGCATCAGCGCGTTGAGCGTGGCCAGCACCGAAACACCGGGCCGCAAACCAATCACATTGCGCACATGGTTCATGTGCGCGTCAAAACGCCCATGCATGCCGCACAACATGGCATCGGCGTGACCTAGCTTGACCATCAGCGCGGCAATGATGGTGGTGCTGCGGCGCACCGCCGACTTGGCCGCTTGCGGGGTAACACCCTGGCGCCCCATGATCTGGTGGTAGGTCTCCCAGTATTGGCGAAAACGCGGGTCTTCTTCCGGGTTGCAGCAGTCAAAGTCGCGACCCAGTTGCAGGTTCAGGCCAGCCTTGGCAATGCGCGCTTCAATGACTGGCGGGCGGCCAATCAGGATCGGGCGCGCCATGCCGCCTTCTATCACAATCTGCACTGCCCGCAGCACGCGCTCGTCTTCCCCTTCGGCATAGGCGACACGCTTGGAAGTCAGGGGTGCCTTGCGCGCCGCATTGAACACCGGCTCCATCAGCATGCCGGTGGAATAGACAAAGCGCAGCAAGGTGCGGCGGTAGGCCTCCATGTCCTTGATCGGGCGGGCCGCCACGCCAGAGCGCTCGGCCGCCGCAGCAACTGCCGGGGCAATGCGCAGGATCAGGCGTGAGTCAAAGGGTTTCGGGATGATGAAATCGACACCAAAAGCCAGCTCTTGTCCGGCATAGGCGCTGGCCACCTCTTCGCTGATGTCAGCCTTGGCCAGGGCGGCAATTTCATGCACACAGGCCAGTTTCATTTCTTCGGTGATCTTGGTGGCTCCGCAATCAAGCGCGCCACGGAAGATGTACGGGAAACACAGCACATTGTTGACCTGGTTGGGGTAGTCCGAACGACCGGTGGCAATGATGCAGTCTGGCCGCACTGCTTTGGCCAGCTCTGGGCGGATTTCAGGCTCGGGGTTGGCCAGCGCCAGGATGATCGGCTGCGGGGCCATGGTTTTGACCATGTCCTGCGTCAGCACGCCGGCCGCCGAGCAGCCCAGGAACACATCTGCGTCTTTGCAGGCATCGGCCAGCGTGCGCAGCGGGGTGTCCTGGGCAAAACGGGCCTTGGACTCGTCGTAACCACCGGGGCGACCCTGGTAAACAACCCCTTTGGAGTCACAAACAAACACATTTTTGACCTGTACCCCCAGGCCGACCATCACATTCAGGCAGGCAATCGCGGCCGCACCGGCACCCGACACCGCCACGCGCACCTCACCAATCGCCTTGCCCACCAGTTCCAGTCCATTGAGCAGCGCGGCGCTGGAAATGATGGCAGTGCCATGCTGGTCGTCGTGGAACACCGGAATGCCCATGCGGGCGCTGAGCTTTTGCTCGATGTAGAAGCACTCGGGGGCCTTGATGTCTTCCAGGTTGATGCCGCCCAGGGTGGGTTCCATGGCGGCAATGATCTCGATCAGCTTGTCCGGGTCGCGCTCGGCAAGTTCAATGTCAAACACGTCAATATCGGCGAACTTCTTGAACAGGCAGCCTTTGCCCTCCATCACCGGTTTGCCCGCCAGCGGGCCGATGTCACCCAGCCCCAGCACCGCCGTGCCGTTGGTGATCACCGCCACCAGGTTGCCCCGGCTGGTGTATTCATGGGCCATGGCCGGGTTGGCCTGAATCTCCAGGCATGGGTAGGCCACACCGGGTGAGTAGGCCAGGCTCAGGTCGCGCTGGTTGTGCAGCGGCTTGGTGGCGTTGACCGAAATCTTGCCGCGCGTGGGCAGGCGATGGTATTCAGTGGCTGCGTCGCGCAGGGCTTGTTCGACAGGGGAAAGGGGTTCGCTCACGGCGTCTCCGGGTTGTTCTGACAGATCGCTACTTTACTCCTGTGCGAGAACGTTCAATTCAACCCATTGCAACCGACACCAATGATTTGGAAATGGGCTCAGCAGGTTTGGCGCAGGTCTTTGTCCTGGTTGCAGCGCCCGGGCGACAGCCCGGGTCCGTTGGGCGCTGACTGAAGATCCTGGCAGAGCCACCCAGACGGTATTGATTCAATAGCTGCCAGCGCACTGTGGATAAGGGCTAGAGGCCGATTTATGCATCAAAAACCGTGGTCTGTCCCCGTTTTTTCTCCAGTCCAGGTTCAGGCAGCCGGCGTCGTGCTGCTGATCATTTTGACAACGCTGGCCGGTGT
>JAIFMA010000136.1 GCA_020048795.1 Rhodoferax sp. | reverse complement strand
AATCATTTGTGTCTAGGCGCGAAGCCGCAGGCAGTGCTGACGCACGACAAGGCGAAGCAACAACGACACGGATGATTTAGAAATGGAATAACGAGTAAGGTTAGATCGTGCGAAGCCACGATCTGAACCGTTTGTTGGACGGGCCCGGGCCAGGCCTCAACTTCCGAACCGCCCGGTGCGGACCCGCATGCAGGGTGGTGTGGCAGGTGTGCAGCGAGGGGCTGCCCCTATGCCGATCATGATCAGGTTTTCGATTGAAGATCGGTAACAAACTGGGCACGCTTGGCCCCATCGGGAATTTCCTGGGCCAACGAAGCTACAAACTCCGCCTGGGACCTACAGTCGGCAGCAGCTTTCCTGACGATGATTTTGGCGATTGGCCCAATGTGCCGGGTCATCAGCAGGTGGGCATGGTCAATCAGTGAGGCGTTCAGCGGTTTCGGCACGGTTTGCGTGCTCAATGTGGTGCCGACCTGGGGCGGGACAACCCCGCAAACCAGCGTACCCGGGGCCGCTCGATTTTGCAAAAGCGCAAGAAACCGGGCCTGATCTGCGGCATGAGGAATATCCTGGCTGACGGTTGCGATGAGGGTGTTCAAGTCATTGCATTTCCTGGCGGCCTGGCGCACCAATACCTTGGCCATCGGTCCCAGTATGTTGGCCAACGCAGATTGCACCGGTCCCAGTAGCTGCTCGTCCCAGCCGGTCAGGGCCATCTGTTGGGTTGAGATGCTGACTATGGAATGATCTCTGGCAAGTTGGACTGTCGGGCGCACCTGCGGGATGCGAACCGACTGGACAATGATGGTCGTCTCAGCTGCTGAGGCCGTGGCAACCGAGTTGCGTCTCAGCAGGGCCTCGCGAAATCCTGTCGCGTGGTCAAAACGCCGGCTGGGGTCCTTGGCCAAAGCGAGCGCGATGATTGGATCGTAAAACGCAGCCGTTTCGTTGTCGATAAATTGGCCCAGCGATGCCGGATCCTTGTTCATGATGCTGTACATGACGGTTTCCGCAGATCCGGTAAACGGCGCTTGGCCGGCAAGCATGCGGTAGAGCAGGACGCCAGCGGCAAAAATGTCAACCCTGTGATCAAATTTTTCACCGATGTATTGTTCTGGGGCCATGTAGCCGGGGGTCCCGATGGCTGACGTGACCTGGGTCAGCGCAGCGGACTCAATGCGGGCGATGCCGAAGTCAGTGATTTTCAGTTGACCCACTGCGGTGATGATCAGATTGGCGGGCTTGATGTCCCGATGCCAGACGCCTTGCTGGTGGGCACACTCAAGCGCATCCAGTAGCTGGTGCATGATGCGCAAGACCACTGGCTCAGGCAATTTCGGCGTTGAACTCAGAAGCTGGGAGAGGTCGCGGCCATCAACGAACTCCATGGCAATGTAAGCAATGTCGCCGGACTGGCCCAACTCGTAGATGGCCACGATCCCCGGGTGGTTCAACCGCCCGACGGCGCGTGCCTCGTTGCGAAAACGGTCCAGCAGGGCATTTTCCGGACTCTGGTCAGGCGAGGTCGTCCTTCGGATGGTTTTGACGGCCACCTGCCGCCCAATGTCAGGGTCGTATCCTTTGTAAACGATGCCCATCGCACCTTCACCCAACACCTCTGTGATGACGTATTTGCCCAGTCTTTCAGGATGCTGTTGCATGGCAAGTGTGGGCAGTCGCTGCTGGTCGTCGGTGCCTGGGCTCAGGAGCTGGTGTATCAAGCGTCAAGCAATTTCATTGCATGTACCAGGCTTTGCCGCATGCGGGAGAAGGATGCGGCCAAGATGCCAATTTCGTCGTTCGAGCCGGAGGAAAATTCCGGAGCATCGAGCTCTCCCAGGCTGACGCGATCTGCCAGCGCGGAAAGCCGGGTGACCGGTTGAATCACCAGCTTCCACAGCATCAGGTTCAGAACCAGCCCGATCAACACAAAAACGCCCGTCAATGAAGCCATGACTACCCCGAATGCATCGTCCGCACGTCTGAGTGGTACCGTCATGGGAACCGAAACAATCTGGGCACCCAGGGTTTCATTGAGTTTCCAGCCAAAGCCATTGGCTGGACCGTATTTTTCAATCATCGTGGGTGGGGCAACATCCACCGTGCTGTGGCATTGCAGGCAAGCCGGGTTGGATATCCGGATGGGGCGCGCAATGAACATCGACTGGCCAGATGCCGTGTTGCGCTGGCCGATGTACTCGCTCAAGTCAGGTGCCTTGGTGAAAGCGGCGATCACGTCTTCCTCCCAGTCCTGAGCACGGTCGCGTGGGTTGGTGGGGTTGAGCATGGCTGGTTTATAAGCGTAGTCAGGATGTTTGGCCCGCAGTGCGTTGACGACTTCGGTGGACGAATAGGCGGGCACTGACTGGGGCAAAAAGCTGTATTTCATCTGCGTTTCCAGCAGTGGACTAATTTGTGTGGCGGTGTAGCTGCTGACAGCAACAGCGCTCTCCATCATGAGGCGGGCGTGGCCCAGTACTTCTTCATGGGCCCCCTTTTGCAACATGCTGTGGGCAATGTAGCCAGCCCCCCCGAGCCCCAAAACGAAAACAATGAGGAAAACAAGATTGAATTTGATCAGGAGCTTCATGAAATTTTCCTAGATTAAAGTGGATTGGCGAAATTTAGCTTTAAGTCTGTGTTTTACCAAACTTTGGGAGATGATGTAGCAAGAGCCGGCCGAATCTGCTCATGAAACAGCACCTCGCGCCATTCAGGATGCCGTTTGATATTGGCTTCAAGCCCAGCCCGCAGCTCCTTGTTAAGGTCGGATTTCCACTGTGAAACCAAAAAATGACCAACTGCGGGTTCGGCACCGAGCCAAGGCATGGCCTGCGCGTAAGTCAGATCACCCATGAGTTTGAGAGCGGGTTCTGGCCGCGTGCTGAAAACAGAGCTCAGCAAAGGCACGGGGTCCAGAAATGACCTTGGAACCTTCTGAGTGAACGCGGCAGGCGGCCGCGGGAGTATGAGCGCCTTTTCCTGACCAGTGCGCGCAAAAAAACTGCCCGCCTTAAGTAAGGCGGGCGCGACTGTCTGGCCCTGACGGCGTTCGGACACCGTTGTCGTGCCGGACTCCGCAAACACCTGGGTATTCTTTCCATTCACTTGTAAGACTGCGCTGCCAAGGATGTTCGATAGTTCCACCGATTCCGTACGCACCACGAAAGCAAGAGCCTCTTTGCCCTGGGGCCTGCTTATCTTCAACCATCCTCCAAGCACGTACAGCTCCGCCTGGCGCTGCCTAGTCAATTTTGGCATGACGATGATTCGGGTCTCTGGCCCGAAATCGGCCACCAAGCCCTGGGACATTTCAATTCTGGTCAAAGTAGCGCCGGGTCCCGTCTCAATCAGGTCGGAGGCATACAAGCGCACGCCGGGTTTCAAAATCCAGCGGGTGGTTTGGCGAATGAGGGTGGTCTCACCGTCCACCACGGTGGCCATTCGGAGCACGTCCGCAGCTTGGCACAGGCACGCAGTGCACAACAGAACTCCTGCAATAGCTTGTCGAATACGCATTTCAATTCCAGTGCA
The DNA here is from genome assembly GCA_020048795.1 of Rhodoferax sp. Classification (GTDB taxonomy): domain Bacteria; phylum Pseudomonadota; class Gammaproteobacteria; order Burkholderiales; family Burkholderiaceae_C; genus Rhodoferax. Next base: position 22,588 of record JAIFMA010000136.1, on the reverse strand, counting down.
AATGAGGAAGCGGTATGAAAAAATGGAACCAAAGCCCGTTTGCCGAAATTTGATCTTGCCGAAAATCCGTCACCCGAACTCTCCAGGATTGAATAATTTCGGTCCTGAAAGCCCCGCATCGCTGGTGCCAAACAGGCCTTCATTGATCAGTTTAGCCGGATTGCGTGGCGTGCGGAAACCGCAGGCATCGGACTCGTTCCCATCAACGTCAGATTCGTGACCGAAGTGCAAAATTTGATGGTGCGCGCTCGACTTTTTGCTGGTTTTGTCGAGTAAGCTGCTCCTGCGAAGGTTTTTGTTTGGGTTCGCTTTGGCAATAGGAGGGCACAGTGGGCGTTGAAGAACTGGATATTTCAAAATGGTTGCAGGCACTTGACGATTCGTCGGAGCCGTGCGGTAAGGACCTTGAATACGACAATGTATTTCTGGACCTCAACAAGACGGTGCAGGGCAAGCCTGAAACCCAGTTTGATCCGGGAGAACCCCCAAACTGGCGTGAAGTTCGTGAGCTGGCAGAGGATCTGATGACCCGAACCCGTGACCTGCGTGTGGCATTGATCTGGTTGCGGTCCGTGATCAACCTGAATGGATTTTCAGGGCTTCCTGCGGGTTTGCAGTTGGTTGAGGGTTTGCTGACAGACTTTTGGGACCATCTCCATCCCATGCCCGATCCGGATGATGGCGATATGTATGCTAGGGCAAATGCGCTGGCCGTGCTTCCGCAAATCGACGGCGTGCTGGGTGATTTGAGGCAATGTGTTTTTTTCAGCATTCGGGGTGTTGGTGAGCTGCGCTTTCGTACGGTTGAAATCGCATTGGGGCAAGTGTCCGCTAAGCCGGATGAGTCGGCCATGACGAGGGAGCAACTCATCCAGATGATCGCGTCCGCTTTTTTGCAAAAGCCTGAATTGCGTGACCAGATCGAAGCAACATTGAGTACATTGAAGTCCCTGGCTGGGTTGATGAATGATCGTTTCGGCGTAGAAGCCACACCAGACCTGAGACCCATTGTCACTCTGGTCAAGAGTGTTCAAGGTTTGCTTCCTGCGGCCATGACCAAATCGGCTGCAAGTGAAGAAAACGACGAGACTACCCTAGGAGCGGCGGCGTTTGCCGACGCGACTGGCGGCACCAAAGTGCTTGGCCAGATCAACTCTCGGGACGATGCCTTACGCGCCATCGATATGGTTTGTGACTACCTTGAGCGGACCGAGCCCACCAATCCGGCGCAGTTGATGTTGCGCCGGGCTAGGCGTTTGATCAACCATAATTTCCTGCAACTGATGAAAGAGTTGGCACCCGAGGCGTTGAACGAAGTCGCTCGTGTGATGGGGGTGGACCCAGATACCATCATTTCCGAAATTTAGTTATTGCTAACACATTTTTTCCGGTATCATTTTGATCTAAATTAAACTTTGAGGAATTAACATGGGAAGCAGCCAGAAATTCATCGCACGCAATCGGGCACCACGCGTTCAGATTGAATACGATGTCGAGTTGTATGGAGCCCAGAAGAAAGTTCAGCTTCCTTTTGTGATGGGCGTACTGGCTGATTTGTCCGGCAAGCCGGCCGATCCCCTGGCACCCGTGGCGGATCGCAAATTTCTTGAGGTGGATGTGGATAATTTTGATGCCCGCATGAAGTCCATGAAGCCTCGCGTCGCATTTCAGGTTCCCAACACGCTCACTGGAGAAGGCAGCATGAGCGTCGATCTAACCTTTGACAACATGGATGATTTTTCGCCTGCTGCCGTGGCTCGCAAAGTGGACTCGCTGAGCAAATTGCTCGAGGCCCGTCAGCAGTTGCAAAATCTGGTGACTTATATGGACGGCAAAACTGGTGCCGAGGAACTGGTCGCCAAGGTACTTGCAGATCCCGCACTTTTGAGTTCTTTGGCCAGTTCGGCGAAGCCTTCGGATGAAGCCAGCAAATAATTTTGCCTTGACAGTTTCAGAAACCCGGATCAGGAGAATCAGATGGCAGAGACCCAGAGCAGTTCCGCGCTTGCGGCTGTGAGTTTTGAAGGTAACGATCTTGCGTCGTTGCTGCAGAAGGAATTCAAACCAAAATCGGACGAGGCGAAAAGCGCCGTCGAGTTGGCGGTTCAGACTTTGGCGCAGCAGGCACTTGCACAGACCCAATTGATTGGTAAAGACACTGTCAAGTCGATCGAAGACATGATTGCTGCTATCGACAAGAAATTGTCGGATCAGGTCAACCAGATACTCCACCATGAAGATTTTCAGAAGCTCGAAGGCGCATGGCGCGGCTTGCACTACATGGTCAACAACACCGAGACGGACGAGCAGCTAAAGATCAGGGTCATGAATATTTCCAAGGCTGACCTTGGCAAGACCCTCAAGCGCTACAAGGGCACCAACTGGGATCAGAGTCCGTTGTTCAAGAAAATTTACGAAGAAGAATACGGCCAGTTCGGTGGTGAGCCTTTTGGCTGCCTGGTTGGTGACTATCACTTTGACCAGAGTGCCCCAGATGTGGAGCTACTGGCCGAAATGGCCAAGGTTTCTGCTGCTGCCATGGCGCCGTTCATCACTGGTGCATCCCCCACGCTGCTTCAGATGGACTCCTGGCAGGAGCTCTCCAATCCCCGTGACTTGACCAAGATATTTTCGACCCCCGAGTACGCTGCCTGGCGCTCTTTGCGCGAGTCAGATGATTCCAAGTACATTGGTTTAGCTATGCCCAGGTTTTTGTCGCGGTTGCCTTATGGTGCCAAGACCAATCCGGTGGATGCCTTCAACTTTGAGGAAGACACGGGTTCTGCGGATCACGGTAAATACGCTTGGGCAAACGCCGCCTACGCCATGGCAACCAACATCAATCGCTCCTTCAAGGAGTATGGCTGGTGTTCCCGCATCAGGGGTATTGAGTCTGGCGGTGCGGTGGAAAACCTGCCAACCCACAGTTTCCCGACGGACGATGGTGGTGTGGACATGAAATGTCCCACCGAGGTCTCCATTGCCGACCGACGCGAGGCAGAGTTGGCCAAAGCCGGTTTCATGCCGTTGATTCACCGCAAGAATAGCGATTTTGCAGCATTCATTGGTGCGCAATCGCTGCAAAAGCCTGCGGAGTACGACGACCCGGATGCAACGGCCAACGCCAACCTTGCTGCCCGGTTGCCCTATCTTTTTTCGACCTGCCGTTTTGCGCATTACCTCAAATGCATCGTCCGCGACAAGATTGGCTCGTTCAAAGAGCGTGACGATATGCAAAGCTGGTTGCAAGACTGGATTCTTCAGTACGTGGATGGGGATCCGGCTCATTCTTCCGAGGGCACCAAGGCACGTAAGCCACTGGCTGCGGCGGAGGTGGTGGTGGAGGAGGTGGAAGGAAATCCAGGTTATTACACGTCGAAGTTTTTTCTGCGACCGCACTACCAACTGGAGGGGCTGACGGTGTCGTTGCGTTTGGTCTCCAAGCTTCCTTCGGCCAAGGCGGGCTAGGCCTGAGGTACCTGACCACGATGCGTAGCGGTGAATCGGGTCTGTTTTGTAACGTTTCGTTAACCGCTCTCAGCAGGAGAGCATCAAAGGAGAAGCAAAATGGCAGTTGACATGTTCATGAAGATTGGCGACATCAAAGGCGAATCGAAAGACGCTAAGCACAAGGATGAAATCGATGTCTTGGCCTGGAGTTGGGGAATGTCTAACAGTGGCTCGGCACATGTGGGTGGTGGTGCTGGAGCGGGTAAGGTCAATGTGCAAGATTTATCTTTCACAAAGTATGTTGACTCGGGATCAGCTGCGTTGATATTGGCTGCTTGCAATGGCAAGCACTACGAGAAGGCCAATTTGGTCGTGCGAAAAGCGGGTGATAAGCCACTTGAATACCTCAAGATCGAATTGACTGAAGTAATGGTAACGGCGGTCAGTACGGGTGGCAGTGGTGGGGAGGATCGGTTGACTGAAAATGTAACCCTGAATTTTGCTAAATTTAAGTTTACTTACCAGCCTCAGGAGAAGGCAGGGGGTAAAGACGGTGGAGAAAAGGAAGCAGCATGGGACATCGTCGGTAACGTCAAAATTTAGTCGTCGAATTTGTCTTTAGACTCACTGGTGTATTCCAAAGCTTTAAAAAAGCAGAGGGATGCCATTGAGCCTGATCATTGTTTGCTTGCGGAGATTCCATGGCCATTGGTGATATGTTCTTGTTGGTTGAAGGTAAACAAACTGGTATGGTCAAAGGCGAGTCAAGCGACAGCGTTTATCCAGGGCAAATTCAGGTTTTTGGCTGGACTTGGGGAATGAACTCGTCTTCTTCCATGGGTGGCTCTGGCGCTGGATTAAAAACCTCGTTATCGGAGCTGCGCGTTGTCAAAAGTGCTGACAGGGCCTCGACCCCGCTGATGTCGATCATGAGGAACGGTGAAGTGATCAAGAAGGCGGTTTTGACGGTCCGCAAGGCGGGCGGTGTTCAGATCGATTACTTCAAAGTGACGATTGAGGGTGGGCGAATCACCAATTATGAAATTGGCTCCCAGTCAGGGCCGGAGCTGAGCGAGCATTTTTCGATTGCGTTCGAGAAGATAGAAGTTCAGTATTTTGAACAAGACGAAAAGGGGCAGCGCAGGGGTGGAACCTCGTTTAGCGCGCAAGTGTTGTCATAAGACATCGGTACGGAGCTCAAATCAAGATGCCATCTCCTAGTCTGGCCGAGTCGGCCTTGCGGGACGCTCGTCCCGAGCATGCACTGAAACTTTTGCAGGAGCAGATTCGGTCAGCTCCTGCAGACCCGAAGTTGCGTGTTTTTTTGTTCCAGCTCCTGTGTGTGCTGGGACATTGGGATCGTGCCTTGAATCAGTTGACTGTGACCGGCGAGCTTGATGCCTCCACACTCGCCATGGTACAAACCTATCGCGAAGCCATCCAGTGTGAGCGATTGCGTGAGGGTGTTTTTTTGGGACAACGTGCGCCGCTGCTCTTTGGTGAACCCGAGATCTGGATCGCCTTGTTGATCGAGGCGCTCCTGCGTGAAGGCCAAGGTGAGTTCGAAGCAGCCAAAAAATTGCGCGATCAAGCCTTTGAGCAGGCACCAGCCACGGCTGGTACGCTTGATGGTCACGGTTTTGAATGGTTGTCGGACGCAGACATGCGCATCGGTCCGGTATTGGAGGCCGTCATCAATGGGCGTTATTACTGGGTTCCGGTCACGCGCTTGTCCAAAATAAGCATTGAACCGCCTGTCGACCTGAGAGACTCGGTCTGGATGGCCGCGCATCTTCAGTTTAGTCATGGGGGTGAATCTGTGGCGCTGATTCCCACACGTTATGCTGCAACCGACCTTGCCCAGCCATCTCTTGCTCTGGCACGCCAGACCCATTGGCAGGAGAAGCAGCCAGGTTTCTTTACAGGACAGGGCCAGCGCCTTTTGACCACGGATGCGGGCGATTTCGCACTGATGGATGTGCGCTCTATCGTGCTGGGCACCGACGGCGATTAGGTCGGTGATTTATTTGCTGGTGCCCCATCATGTCCCAAAATAGGGTGCAAGACCGCCTCCAGCCCGCTTTGCTTGATCGACTTACTGACGAAGACCCAACACAACTCATTGAATCGCCCGACATGCGTTTCATCAGCAAGGGACGGATGCGGGAAGCCGTGCTGCGTGACCTCAGATGGTTGTTCAACACCACAATGATGTCCATTGACGGATCTCTCGACAAATATCCAGAGGTTCGGCGGTCGGTTTTGAACTACGGATTGCCAGCCCTGTCGGGACAGACGGCTTCGTCGGTTGATCCACAGGATCTGCAAAACAAGGTCAAGCGGGCCATCATGGATCATGAGCCACGGATACTGCCACGCACCTTGATCGTCGAGGCTTTGGTTTCCGCAGTGCAATTGGATCATCACAATCAAATCAGTTTTCGTATTAGTGGCCAAGTGTGGGCCCAGCCGGTGCCTCTGGAATTGATGCTGCAAACCGATATTGATCTTGAAACCGGACGAGTTGCAATCAGGGAACTGGCACACTGACTGCTTTCGGCTGTCTGATAACAATACCCAATGGATCCACGCCTTTTACGCCACTACAACCAAGAATTGCAGCACCTACGGGAAATGGGTGCCGAGTTTGCAGCGCAATTTCCAAAAATTGCGGCGCGATTGCGCATGGATGGGCTGGAGGTCAGCGATCCCTATGTGGAGCGACTGCTGGAAGGATTTGCGTTTTTGACTGGTCGAATTCAGTTGAAGTTGGAAGCTGAATTCCCCAGATTCACCCAACGCCTTGTCGAGATTTTGTACCCGCAATTTCTCGCTCCCATGCCGTCGATGTTGATCTCAAGGCTGATGCCGAAGGCGGGTGATGCAGCTCTGGCATCGGGATTAAAAGTGGCGCGTGGCAGCAAGTTGCAGAGCGATGCGGGCAGGGCAGGCACAACACGATGCCAGTTTCGAACCGCGCACGATGTCATGCTTTGGCCCATCGAAATCACAGGAGCCGAGTATTTTTCCCATGCCTCCAGTCTGCCATTGGCCGGCAAATCCGATTGGAAGAAGTTTGCAGGAGGCGTAAGGATCAACTTACGTGTGTTCGGTGTCACGGATTTTTCTAAAGTCGGACTTGAAGATCTGCGGTTCCACATCAGTGCGCCTGATGATGTGGCCTATCGGTTAAATGAACTGGTTTGTGGTCAGGCCATTGGAATTTGCGTCATCTCAGGCCGGAGCCAGGGCGGCAGGCACTCCCTGCTGGATGCAGAAACGATCGAGGCAGTAGGATTCGACGAAGAGCATGCCTTGTTACCAGTCACCTTGCGCGGGTTCGAGGGCTACCGATTGATGCAGGAGTATTTTGCGTTCCCGCAGCGTTTTTTGTTCTTTGATCTCTGTGGTGTTGGAGATTCACTTAGGCAGGTCGGAGGTCAGGATATTGAGCTTGTCATCCTGTTTTCACGCGGCGACGCAAGTCTTCTACAGTCGGTGGATGCCAACTCATTTTCGTTGAATTGCGTGCCGGCGATCAATCTCTTCGAGCACCGATGTGATCGTATCCACGTCAGTCGTGATGCTCATGACCTGCACGTTGTGCCGGATCGCGTGCGACCGATGGATTTTGAGATTCAGACCATCACGGCGGTCACGGGTTATGGTGTGGGGCTCGACAGCGAGAGAGATTTTGTACCCCTGTACTCTGCCTTTCACACTCAAGAGCATGGGCATGAGGCTTACTTTGCTCTTCAACGCGAGCCAAGGATGCTTTCCACCACCCAGCGGCGGGATGGGCCGCGATCTTCTTACATTGGAAGCGAAGTTTTTATTTCGATTGTGGACCCGCAGGAAGCACCCTATGCAGACGATTTACAGCAGTTGGGTGTGACTGCGACATGTTCAAACCGGGACTTACCCTTGTTGATGCCCATGGGTTCGGAAGGTGGCGATCTGACGCTGGAGCAGTCGTTGCCCATTGCGTCGATTCACGTCATCAAGGGACCTTCCCGGCCACTGTCTGCGCAGCGTGAAGGCAATGTGACCTGGCGTTTCATCAATCAGCTCACGCTAAATCATCTTTCATTGACCGACACAGACCACGAGCAGGGGGCAGCAGCCTTGCGGGAGTTGCTCAGACTGTACACGCACGAAGGCGACGCAGCCCTGCAACGGCAAATCGAAGGCGTTCGATCTGTCATCACGCGCCAGGTGGTTCGGCGATTACCATTGCCTGGGCCTATTGCGTTCGGGCGGGGAGTGCAAATTGAGTTGGTCGTGGACGAACTGGCGTTTCAGGGCTCAAGTGCGTTCTTGTTCGGGTGCGTCATGGAGCGCTTTTTTGCGCGGCATATTTCAATGAATGGATTTACCGAGACCCGTGTGCGCTCTCAGACGCGCGGTGACATCATGATCGGACGGCCAAGATGCGGTGCACGCCCAATTCTGTAGCGCGCGCAGACCCATTGATCTGCCTTTGTGCTGAGCCGTGGCGCTATGATTTTTTTCATGCACTACGGTGGATTGATGCCTACCATGTGGATAAGCCCCGGTTGGGTACGGCGCGCAGGCCCGTGGATGAACCGGTCCGTTTGGGGCAAGTTCCCGACCTCTCGTTTGCACCCAGCGCGCTGCATTCAGTTGCGCCAGCGACAACCCATGCGAAAGCCCGGATCGATGTCAGGTTTTTTGGCTTGTTTGGACCCAACGGGCCTCTTCCTTTTCATCTGACAGAATATGCCCGGCATCGACTGCTGCATCAGGGAGATGCCAGTTTTGCGCGTTTTGCCGACATGTTTCACCATCGTTTGCTTCTGTTGTTCTACCGGGCCTGGGCGCAAGCCCAGCCAACAGTAGGATTGGACAGGCCAGACCATGATCGGTTTTCTGCCTTTGTGGGATCACTCATAGGCATTGGAATTCCGGAATTGTTACAGCGTGATGCAGTACCGGATCATGCCAAATTTCATTTTTCCGGACTTTTTTCCCGGCAGGTTCGAAATGCAGACGGACTCGCAACCATTCTGTCCGGGTTTCTAAAGCGCCGGGTTCGAATTGAACAGTTTGCGGGTTGCTGGCTGTCGCTCGAAGTCACCGAGAGAACGCGAATTGGCGGTTTGCCCTCTAAGAGACTCAGACCCAGTTCCACGTTAGGTGGCGGATCGGTGCTGGGGGGGATGGTCTGGGATCGGCAGCATAACTTTCGGGTTCATATCGGACCTCTTGAACTGCAGGTATTTGAAAGCTTGCTACCAGGGGGGCGTGCCCTACCTGCCGTTGATGCGCTGATTAAACAGTACATCGGCCTCGAATTTGGCTGGGATCTTCGACTCAGTCTCAAGCCTGATCAAGTCCGGGGGTGTCAACCTGGCAGATTCGGTCGTCTCGGTTGGACAACCTGGCTTGGCATGAAAAGCAGACTGCAAGTGGCAGAACTCACGCTGGTGCCGCGTCCTGGCAATTTCACGTCAGCTGACACAGAACATCAAAATCATCACTGAAAGGAAGATCATGGCCGAGATCAATCGAGTTAATGTTTTTGGAAAACTCAACAACCTAGGCTACAAGGCGGTTGAAGGAGCCACGGTTTTTTGTAAACTGAGAGGCAATCCGTTTGTGGAACTGGAGCACTGGGTCGCGCAGATCATTCAGAGTCAGGATTCTGACTGGCACCGCATCATCAAGCATTACAACCTGGATGGATCCGCACTGGCCAAGGATATCACTGCTGCTCTGGATCGATTGCCTCGCGGCGCGACATCCATTTCTGATATTTCCGACAACATCACCAATTCTGTTGAGCGTGGCTGGGTGTACGGATCGTTGATGTTTGGCGATAGTGCTGTTCGTACTGGTTATGTATTGCTGGGCATGCTTAAAACCAGTTTTTTGCGCAACGCACTGTTTGCAATTTCCCGCCAGTTTGAAAAAGTCAAACCCGATGATTTGAGTGAATCTTTGGGGAAGGTTGTAACGGGTTCGCCTGAGGACGGGCAAGGTGCCAGCGACGGAACCTCCGGGAACGGAGCATCACCTGGGGAAGCCAGTGGTGCGATCGCACCGGCGGCCATGGGCAAGCAGGAGGCGCTCAAGAAATTTACAACCGATCTGACCGAGCAGGCTCGCAGCGGCAAGATGGACCCGATCGTGGGGCGCGATGACGAGATTCGCCAAGTTGTTGATATTTTGATGCGTAGACGTCAAAACAATCCTATTCTGGTGGGTGAAGCTGGTGTCGGGAAAACGGCGGTTGTGGAAGGGTTTGCCCAACGTATCGCTCGTGGTGATGTGCCTCCCGCCCTCAAGGATGTGCAACTGTTGGTGCTCGATGTTGGATTGCTGCAAGCTGGGGCTAGCATGAAAGGCGAGTTTGAACAAAGGCTGCGATCAGTGATGGAGGAAGTTCAGGCTAGCCCCAAACCTATCATATTGTTCATTGATGAAACCCATACCCTGGTGGGTGCTGGCGGGGCTGCCGGCACGGGAGATGCAGCGAATTTGCTCAAGCCGGCGCTTGCGCGAGGTACGTTGCGCACCGTTGGCGCCACAACCTTTGCCGAGTACAAAAAACATATAGAAAAAGATCCTGCTCTGACACGGCGGTTTCAAACCGTGCAAGTGGATGAACCCAGCGAGGAGCGCGCCATCTTGATGATGCGCGGAGTGGCATCGACCATGGAGAAGCACCACCAAGTGCAGATATTGGATGAGGCACTTGAGGCCGCAGTCAAGTTGTCACACCGTTATATTCCAGCGCGCCAGTTGCCCGATAAATCCGTCAGTCTGATTGATACGGCGTGCGCCAGGGTGGCCGTCAGCCTTCACGCCACGCCGGCAGAGGTGGATGACTGTCGCAGGCGCATCGAGTCGCTGGAGGTAGAGGGGGGCATCATCAGCCGAGAAAAGGCGATAGGTATTGATACCGGCAAGCGACAAGCCGAAGTGACGGAAAAGCTCGATTTCGAGCGCACCCGCCTGATTTCCCTCGAAACCCGATGGAATGAAGAGCGCACCTTGGTGGATGAACTGCTGGAGCTGCGTGCCCAGTTGCGTTCAGGAATCCGACCAGTGGAAGGCACATCAAGTCAACTTGAGGCGGCGGCCCAAGCTGCCATGCCTGCGGCAGCTGTGCCGAGCGACGAAGAATTGGAGTTCAAGCGTTTGGCGCAGTTGGCCCAACTCAAGGTTGTGCAGTCAAAATTGGTCGAGCTACAGGGTGAATGCCCCCTGATCTTGCCGACGGTGGATTACCAGGCCGTGGCCGCCGTTGTTGGAGACTGGACTGGTATACCGGTGGGGCGAATGGCGCGCAATGAAATGGAGACCATTCTCAAAGTTGGTTCTTTGCTCGGTCAGCGGGTTATTGGACAAGACCATGCGATGGAAATGATCGCCAAGCGAATCCAGACTTCTCGAGCCGGGCTGGACAACCCCAACAAGCCCATAGGCGTTTTTATGTTGGCGGGTACTTCAGGTGTAGGTAAAACCGAGACTGCGCTGGCACTTGCCGAGGCCCTCTACGGCGGAGAGCAAAACCTCATCACCATCAACATGAGTGAGTACCAGGAGGCGCATACGGTTTCAACACTCAAGGGTGCGCCGCCCGGGTATATCGGCTATGGCGAGGGCGGGGTGATGACCGAAGCGGTGCGGCGCAAACCTTATTCGGTTGTGTTGCTTGATGAAGTGGAAAAAGCACATCCCGATGTGCATGAGATGTTTTTCCAGGTGTTTGACAAAGGTTTTATGGAGGACGGTGAGGGGCGATTTATCGATTTCAAAAACACCTTAATCTTGTTGACCACCAATGCCGGAACCGATTTGATTGCGAGCATGTGCAAAGATCCTGAGCTTTTGCCAGAACCCGAAGGAATGGCCAAAGCACTGCGTGAACCACTTCTTAAAATATTTCCGCCGGCGCTTCTAGGGCGCCTGGTGACCATTCCGTATTACCCGCTGTCGGACGACATGCTCGGGAAGATCGTCAAACTGCAACTTAACCGAATCAAGAAGCGGGTCGAAGCGCGTTACAAAATCCCCTTTAACTACAGCGAAGATGTCGTGAAACTGGTAGTCTCGCGATGTACCGAGAATGAGTCAGGTGGGCGCATGATCGATGCGATTCTTACCAACACGATGCTGCCGGATATCAGTCGCGAATTTCTGACCCGGATGATGGAGGGTGTCCCCATCACTGGTGTCGATGTGGGCGTTGATGGATCGGGATTTGTTTACAACATGAGCACTGACTGACCGGGAGAATGAGTCATGAATGTATTCACCGATGTTTACAGCAAATCTGTTGAGTTGCTGAAAGTTTCGTGCCTGGATGACAGTTGGAAGTCTATCGAGACTGACCTCAAGTCCTTGCTTGACGCGGACGGCCCCAATTCAGCCAAGGCTAAGGTGCTGGATGACCTGCGAGACAGGCTCAGCAAGGCAGGCAAGGGCAAGGCCGTGGCCAAAATTGCCATTGCCGAAGAGGTCATTAAAGCTAGCCAGTCCGGATCTCCTGGTTTTCAGGACCGGGCAGCACTCATCAAGACCATGCAGCACTTTCACATGGTTCAGAAAAAGGGCGGCCAAAGCGTCTGGGTGGTCGATCCACCGAAGGCCTACGCAGCCTGGCCCTTCGACCAACTGGCAGGAAAATCCGAGCCAGAATTGAAGACCGAGTTGCAGGCGGAGGGCGATGTTTTCGGCAAGGGAAACCGAAAGATGATGTCGGATGCCCTACAGTTGGCTCGCAAGTGGTCGGCTGACGTTCAAGTCAAGCTGGGCACACCCAACGCAAAGACGCTTGAGAAAATTCAGCGGTGGTTTCATGAGCAGGGCGCGTCAGAAAACGATGTTGCTGCAACGGCCGCTCTGCTGGGTGAAGGATTCAAGAAAATCCATGCCTGCTGCAATTCGTCCAGTATCATTTTTTCAGACCGACCGCACTTGCGAACCAGTGGTGCATGGGACAACGTTTACGCCTCAGTCAACTCCGCGGATGTCATGCCAGTCATTTATATTTTCCAAGTTTTTTTGAACACCGGTAAGCGTAACGCGCTGGGGGGAATTCCCAAGCTTTGGCTGTGTGCGTTGACGGTCATACATGAGTTGACTCACAAGCTGGTCAATACCGAAGATATTCGCTATGACGACGATGGCTTGAAGCCCGGTGCAAGTTTCACGACCGAGCAGGCCCGAAAGAACGCGGATACCTGGGCCTACTTCGCAGCCGATATGGTGGGTGCACTGACGAAAGGCACCCTCACCAAGGTGCTGGTATGAGACCCGGAAATGCAGGAGTCCTGAGCACGGCGGTCATGGCGGCGGCGACGTTTGGCAGCACGGCTTATGGATGTACACAAACTATCGCAGCGGACACCCAACTACAAGTTGCGGCTGCTGCCGTTGCCTCACAGGAGAAGTCTATGGAAAGCGCCAAACGCAGGGTGCCCAGTGTTCCCCCTGTCTCCCTCGGAGGCACACGTTACGAGGTGGTTCGTGGAGCCCGATCACGGGGATTCAATCAAAACGGGGGCGTGCTGGCGGCGGTCGATGTCCGAAGCGGCAAGGAATTGTGGACGTTGCTGGTCTATGAAACCCGCTACAACGACAAGGAAGAACAGGACGTTCAGGATGTCTTCATTACGCACATGGCAATGAGTGAAGACCGAAAACATCTATTGATCAAGAGTGAAAGCAAGAAGTCGTATTCGGTCAACCTGGATGATCGTTCTGTCACCGTTCAGTAATATGACCCAGATCATTGAGCATGCCCGTGGCGAGCAACCGAATGAGGAACCTCAGTCGGTCGAGTTGTCGTTGCAGGAACTACTCCTGTTTGCCATGCGCTTGCATCGGGACAGCAAGCTTGATGCAGCCGAGAAGTGTTACCGCAGTGCGCTCCAGGTGGAGCCAGACAATGCAAATGCGTTGCACTATTTGGGTGTGTTATTGCACCAGCGCCGCCAGTTTTCTGAAGCGATCGAGCTGATTCAACGGTCGATTGCCATGGATCCGGAAGTGGCCGCCTGGCAGAATAACTTTGGGAACGTCCTGCTTGAAGAATCACGTTATGGTGAGGCTGCAGCGGCTTATGCACGGTGCAGCGAGCTGGATGAAAACAACCTAGAAGTACTTAACAATCTAGGGGTGTTGCTGCGAAAACTGAACCGTCAGGACGAGGCTGAAGAAAGTTTCAAGCGGGCTGTTGCAAGAGACCCAGCCTTTGGTGATGCCCATGCCAACCTAGCCACACTTTATACGCTTCAAAAGCGATTCCCCGAGGCCTTCTCCCATTTTGCGGACGCTTTGGCGCTCAAACCTCGAAGTATCGATGTGCGCCGATTGCTGGTGATGGCGTATGGCAAGGCCGGGCGACTCGAAGAGGCACGTGAAGTCTGCCAGGAATGGCTCACACTAGACCCAGACGATGCTAGGGCGGCGCACTTTTTGGCGGCCTATGGAGTTGTGGATGTTCCCGAGCGCGCATCGGATCAATACGTGATTACGGAGTTTGACGGTTTTGCGAATAGCTTCGATGCCCGGTTGGCTTCGCTGGAGTATCGGGCACCTCAGTGGGTTGGCGATGCCGTTGCCGGCTTGTTAGGCGAGCCTGCCAAGGAGTGCATCATTCTTGATGCGGGCTGTGGCACGGGTCTGTGCGCGCACTATCTTCGTCCTTATGCGAAATGGTTGGGAGGCGTTGACTTGTCGGCCAACATGTTGATTCGCGCAAGAGATAGGGGTTTGTACGATGAATTGATGCAATCTGAGCTGGTCCATTGTTTGCAGACGGGCACCGGTGGCTTCGACGTCGTGGTGTCAGCCGATACGCTGTGCTATTTTGGCAGATTGACTGACGCGTTCGTCGCAGTCAGGCAGGCTTTGCGTCCTGGCGGGTATTGGGTGTTTACCGTTGAGGCCCATACACTGGATGCAGACTATAAATTGCAGCTTCATGGTCGCTACAGTCATTCAAAAAGCTACATCGAGAGTGAACTTGTGAAGGCAGGTTTCCAAAATACACATTTGAAAACGGTCAATTTGCGATTCGAAAACGGTGAGCCTGTTGCAGGTTGGCTGGCATCGGCTTGGTAAGCCTGGGTTTGGCCAGAATGCCGTGATTTCACAACATAAGGGGCCTCATGGATGATCAAAATTTGATGGTTCTGAAAACCAGTGCGGATGTCGGTTTGCGTTTCAGACGGATGTCGGGAAATGAGGAGTTGGGGCGTTTGTACGAGTTTGATGTTCAGGCGGTTTCCGAAAGCAAGTCCATCAAATTTGAAGAATTGCTGAGTAAGCCAGCCAGTGTTGCGATTGAACTCGCCGATGGAGAAAAGAGATATTTCCATGGTCTGGTTTGTGCCATAGGGCTTGAGGGCGCGCACCAAAAGATGTTCAGCTACCGATTGATACTTCGTCCCTGGCTTTGGTTGTTGACCCGGCGCAGCGATACGCGCATTTTTCAGGACATGACCATGGTCAACATCCTGAAGAAGGTGTTCGAACCCTTTAGTCCGGATTATCAATTTCAAGTATCTGCGGAGCTGCCGACGTATGAATATTGCGTGCAGTATCGCGAAAGCGATTTCAACTTTGTCAGTCGGCTCATGGAGCAAGAAGGCGTTTACTACTACTTCAAACATGATGCCGGCAAGCACACCATGGTGATTGTTGATGCACCCAAGGCACATGAAGCGTGTCCTTTTCAGAATACATTCGAATTTCGGGAGTCTGTGGACGGACATCTGGGTTTTGAGCCAGTCATTGAATGGCGCACTCGCGCCGAAATTCAGTCAGGGCAGGTTGTGCTTCGGGACTATGACTTTACCCAGCCCCAAACCTCTCTCGAAACAAGCGCGAAGGCCATTCGGCCCGAGGCATCGGCCAAGTTGGAAGTTTATGACTACCCAGGTACTTATTCCACCCCATCGGCCGGAAGCCGCTATTCAAAAATTCGTATTGAAGAACTTCAGTCGCAGTACGCGAGGGTTGAGGGTTCAGGATCTCTCCGCGGTCTGGCCTATGGTTACAGGTTCACATTGGCCAGCCATCCCAGGGTAGATCAGAACAAGTCTCATCTGGTGGTTGGCACACGGATAGAGTGCGCTTACAGCGGGTATGAATCAGGTGAGGATCAAACTTTTTACACCTGCCATTTTGTTGCAATGGAGGGCGATGAAATTTTTCGTCCCCTTCGATTGACGCCCAAACCCAGCGTGGCTGGATTGCACACGGCGATGGTGGTTGGGCCCAGTGGAGAAGAGATACATACCGATAAGCACGGCCGGGTCAAGGTGCAGTTTCACTGGGACCGGATCGGGCAGAAAAACGAAAAAAGCTCGTGTTGGGTGAGGGTGGCCAGTCCTTGGGCTGGACAGACCTGGGGCATGATCTCTTTGCCCAGAATCGGTCAGGAGGTGGTCATTGATTTTTTAGAGGGCGATCCGGATCGCCCCTTGATCACAGGTCGGGTTTACAACGGCGAGCAAACGCCACCGTATGCTTTGCCTGCAAATGTAACTGTGAGCACCAACAAGAGTCGGTCAAGCAAATCGGGGGGCACTGATAACTTCAACGAGCTTCGATTTGAGGACAAAAAGGGCTCGGAGCACATCTGGTTTCAGGCCGAAAGGGATCTTCATCAGTACGTCAAAAACGATGCCACCCTGTGCATCCTTGGCAACCAGGACCGCATCGTTGAGAAAAATGTCTCGGAGGAACTGAAGGGCGATGTCAAAGTGAAGGTGGGTCTGGATTTCGCAACAGATGTGGCAGGTTCGGAAAGCACGAAGGTCGCCAAAGATGTCATGACAGAGGCAGGCATGTCGGTGTCACAAAAGTCAGGGACAAAAACCGACATCAAGGTCGGAACCGACCTGGGGGTGGAGGCTGGCATCAATGTTCACCTCAAAGCAGGTGTCAATGTCGTGATTGAGGCAGGGGTCATGTTGACGTTGAAGGCGGGCAATTCGTCTATTGTGCTTGGGCCCGCCGGTGTGATGGTGACCGGAACCATGGTCTTCATCAACTCTGGCGGTGGTGGTGGTTCCGGAGGCGGTGCCAATCCCAAAGCGGTTCTGGAAGTGACCCCTCCCACGCAAAAGACGGATCCCCTTGCCTGACTTTGGTGCGCTGGTGTTAAATGCAGAAACAATCTTTGGAACGCCCAATGAGTCCAGATTTATCGTCTGAATCGCCTGGGCAGTGGGTAGTCCTGACAGCCGCACTGGCACCGTTCTGGCCAGACCTTTACAGCAAGTTGGGTGAGCGTGCTGAAGACTACATCGAGGCAGCAAGTCGCAAGGCTGGGCGGTATCTCATTGCGGACGAAGCCGCTGTCGCAAGATATGTGAATCTATGTTGCGGCTTGGGCCCCAATTTTGAAGATAAGCCCGAGAACGAATGGGCACTTGCCCTGCTTTCTGATGAACGGCTTGACGAATGGGTTAAGGTTCATCAGTTGGTGTTTCGCGGTTCAGTCGAAGTGGGGCGTCGGCCTGGCTCGGGCCGGACGACAGCAGCACAAATCGCTCTTGCCGATAAGGCATTGATCGATTTGCATGATGCAAAGCGACGATTTTTTGATCGGGAAGCACCTGGGCTGGCTCGTGTGGCCTGCGATTTGGAAGCGGTTGACATCAGACTGCTGGAAATCGATTGGCGCAGTGAGTATCAGAATGTCGAGGGTCAGTGGCAGTTGACTTCTGCACCTCTTGCCAAACCGTCAGTCCGTATGGGGCCTGGACTTCCTGCGCCAGAACTGCTTTGCGTACTGACCCATGCCGCCAAGGCTGGTCCTGCTGCGCGGTTACAGATCAGATTGTTATCACATTCACGATGCTTTCAGGAACGTCATCCTTTGGTGTCTTATGCGGGAAGTCACGGTCTTTCGCAGTGGCGTGGCCATTTGGCACAAGCCGTGAGTTGGTATGTTTATGCCTTGCCTTCGCCATTGGCATCCAGGCAGGCGCATTTTGCGTTGATGGAGGAACCTGTTCCAGATGCCGCACTTTTGCGCACCACAAGTTGTGGACTGCGAGATGAGGGTTTGCCGACAGGGGCACTTGAGACCTATGTGTGGGCGTACCCGGCAGACCAATGGCTTTTAAGCATGCAACGTGACGGTGGTGAGGAATTAAAGTGGCCGAGGACGGGCGGGGCTCAGACAGACTTTGCCGCGGGCAACACCCGGTGTCGTCTTGAGCGTGACGGCATACCGCTTCCTTCTAGCGCTTGGGTTGAGAATTTTCAGGATGGGCTTCAGCAGAATTTGTGCAGTGGACTAGATCAACTTTTCCTGGTGTGGCAGCGCACAATGCAGAATGCCTCAATGAGCGCGACGGTGGCTTTGCTGGCGGGCCAATCCACTTTAACCTGGGGCTGGCGTGAAGGTGCGCATGGCTTGGTCGGACGGCCGATGATGCGTGCAGTGGGCGATTTTGATCTTAACAACAAGATTCATCTGGAACTCAATGGCGAGGTCGACGTGGGAGTGACGCGGACCAAAGTCCGATTACATGTGCAAGGCAATGCTGCCTTGAAAAAACTGTTCACGCGGGAAAGCGAAACGCCCACTTTAATTGATGCATTTCTGTCATCTGTCACACACTGGCAATTCAAGTTCCAACTGGAGTTTGATCCAGTGGCAGTGGAACAAGCGGCACTGTGGCGCGAGGCCGGTCCCTGTACAGGTTTCGTTGTGGGTCAGGCGGGCTTGCGCCCACGAGCCAATGGCGGAGGGTGGCAATGGTATGTGCGGATGCGCATTGAACCTGTCAGCGTGACGATTTGCGTTTTTGATCCTGTCCTGGGCCAGACGCACCGAACACTTTTTTTATTGCCAGGTGTTGATCTGATCGATTGGAGTACAGGTTAATGGAACGGGTACTGATGATGAGGCTGCGGTCGCAAAACTGTGCCGCCGAGGTGCAGATCAATGGCATTGCAGTCGGCCGTGTTGGTGCTGCGGGAGGTTCTCTTTGCTTGCCTGTGCATGAGTATCTGCTTGCTGGCGACAATGCTTTTCAGTTGGTGATTGACCCGCCACAGGTGGGCATCATCAAGATGGGGGCCGTGTCCAGGATCGCTGAAGACGCAGTCAGCGCGGGTATGCGGCTCTTGCTACCGCGCCTTGGTCAGCCTGGCAGTGAGTTGCATGCGCGAACGCTTGCAAGCATGGACTGGTCGGTCGCAGAGGGTGATCTTTACGAAACACCTCATACCGAACGCTGCACCGCGTCGCTGCCAATCAAGTTTCCTAAATGGCGGTGGCTGGACGTTCCTGAGATCAAGGACCCAGAATCGTTAAAACCATTGGTCATGAGGTACTTGCAGGGCATCGCGATTGGATTGGCACGCGGTGATGTCGAAGTCTTTCTGGCTGCAAGTCGGATTCGGCTGGAAGATTTGGCCCTTGCCTATCAGCAATCGCTGGCTGATGTTTCGGGCAGATTTCGTGCTCGCTTGCAGTTGTTGCATGCAACCAAGGCCATGAAGATGGTGATTCCGAACCTGGATGACCTGACGTTGAGACTTTGTGCGCACGGTCGATTGCTAGAGTGCCTGGGGCCACAAGGGGAGCCCGCGCTCAGGACACTGACCGCCCCAGATGGAACCAGAACCTCCTGGCCCGTTCGGGTCGCTGTGGTGAACGGGGAGTGCCACATACTTCGCTAGTGTCTAATTGGCAAACAATAGATTCAGAAAGAGGCAGATGATCACACTGACTGTAGTCAACTTTAATGGGTCACCCGTCAGCATACCGGCCGTCAGCTTTGACGAGCTTGGTGGTTCAATTGGGCGGGCTGACAATAATCAGATGGTGTTACATGACACCGACCGCACGATTTCCAGGATTCACGCTCAGGTTGTATTTCGTGCCGGGAAATACGCATTGATTGATCGCGGCAGCAATCCCGTCTTGCACAACGGCACGCCAGTTGGCAGTGGTCGTGAAGTTTTGCTGGCATCCGGCGACGAAGTTCAAATTGGCGCTTATCTGATTCAGGTCGCCGAGGGCGTGTCAGCAAAGACTGATGATCCGTTTGCAGATTTTGACATTGAGAGTTCCAAAACACAGGTTGTCCCAATGGCCCGGGTGCAGAACCAGTTGCCCGTCAATGCTTCTGCGAGGTTAAACCCGGCCTTCACTGCCTCGACGGATTCGCCAGCCGCACCCAAGTTGACTTCCTCGAACAGAGGCATGGCCGTTGGAATTCCTGACGACTGGGATCCTTTCAAGCAGGATCGGCCTCTCCATGGCGCGGTCATCGGGCCAGGGTTTGGCACCGATTTTGGCTGCGCGGACTCGCCTTCACCTTACAGCAATTCGAATGCCCAGATTCCTGGACTGCCGGTGACGGTCTCCTCTAGCGAGCAATCCCTGGATGCCCTGTTTGGATTGGACACCAAGTCCGGCGAGGATCCGTTGGGTGGGTCACGTTTGCTGCCGCCGGAGGCACAACCAAATACCGCCAGCCATGCCGATCCGTTTCTGGCTTTGCAACAATCCGCGCTGCCACTCATGGATACCAGCCATGACCATGATTCTGATTTGCAGGCACCGTGGAACACAGCACCCGTGGGTCCTGATGTTTCCGTCACCGCCCCGCTGCCGGCCTTTGTGCTGTCCTGGGATCCGAACGAACCCAACGTCAAATTAACACCGGCCCACAGTCCGGCAGCGGTGGCCGCGACAAACCTGAAGACAGTTCCCCTGTCGGATTTATCCGAGAAACATGAACGCAAGCCTGTTTCCGTAAGTGGCGTGACTGCACCAGCGGCAGCCGCAAGGTCGGACACGGACGCCTTGTTACAGGCTTTCCATGATGGACTTGGTGCTCCGGACTTGCGGCTTAAACCGTTGAGCCCCGAAACCATGTTTCAACTTGGGCAGATGTTCAAAGAAGCAACCCGTGGAACCGTCGAACTTCTTGCAGCGCGGACTACCCTGAAAAAGGAGGTGCGAGCGGATGTCACGGTCATGGCAGCCGTTGCCAACAACGCGCTGAAATTTTCGCCGACTGCAGAGTTCGCGCTACAGTGTTTACTCGGGCCACCCACACCCGGGTTTATGGGGCCAGTGGATTCCCTGCGGGGTGCATACGATGATCTTAAGGCGCACCAGATTGGGGTTATGTCCGGCATGCGCGCTGCACTCTCGGAGGTTTTGAAGCGATTCAATCCCGTAGAACTGGAGGCCAAGATGCCTCAGCAGTCGGCTTTGGCAAGCCTGATTCCATCAGGCAGAAAAGCCCGACTATGGGAGTTTTTTCAGGAGTTTTATGGGCAATTGGTAAACACCGCTGAGGATGACTTTGAAGAGCTGTTTGGCAAAGCTTTTTCTAAAGAATATGAGCGATGCATCGCGCAACTGAATTCCTCCAAGTAGCGAACTGGACCCGACATGCTTTATTTCAACGTAGCCATGCTGTCAAAACCTGGGGGGCGCAAATGCAACGAGGACGCTTGTGGTCACTGGAGTTTCAACAATCGGCTTTGTTGTGTTCTTGCTGACGGGGCGGGAGGGCATGGCGGCGGTGACACGGCATCCCGGCTCGCGGTGACCAGTTTATTGACGGGATTTTCAAAGGCGCAAGACATGACTGAATTCGAATTGTTGGCGCTTGTGCGCGCAGTCAATGATGCGGTCATTGAGGCGCGTGTGCCAGGTTCAGTTCAGCAGGATATGCATTCAACCATCGTGTGCCTTGTCATTGATGCCGTGCAGGAAAGCGCGGTGTGGGCGCATTGCGGTGACTCTCGCGTTTACTGGTTCAGACAAGACCGGATGATCGAGCGTTCGCATGACCACAGCATCGTTCAATCCCTGGTCGATGCCGGACTCCTTCAAGAGAGTAAAACAAGAAGTCATCCCCAACGAAGTCAGTTGTATTCGGCGCTGGGAAAGCAAACCCACGAGCTGGAAGTGAGTGCATCGGAGCCATCGCGGGAGGTTTCATCGGGCGACAAGTTTCTGTTATGTTCAGATGGTGTGTGGGAGTACCTGACAGACGATCTGCTTGAGCAGACGCTTCAGGATTCTGAAACACCCAAGACCTGGTTGAACGAGATTGAACGCCGGATCAATGAAGCCGCAAGAGGTTTGTCGAGTCATGATAATTTCACTGCATTGACGGTGTGGATTGGCACGACACCGTTAAGCCAGTAGACCCATTATTCAAAGGCTAACTTATGCCGATTCAAACCTGTATGGGTGCAATGATGAAGTGCAGCTTCGGGATGGCGCCGAGCACGCTCATTCCGACCCCCAAAACCGTGATCACCAGCTACATGGTTGCGGCCAATATCCTTGACCACATACCGATCTTGAACATCCCGCCCTTCGGCATGTGTCAGTCGCCAACAAACCCGATGGTAGTGGCTGCAACGGCTGCAGCGATGGGTGTGTTGACTCCTGTGCCCTGCATTCCCGTTACGCCAGCACCCTGGCTCCCGGGAGCGCCTACTGTCCTGTTATGTAACGCACCGGCACTGAACAACACCTCCTCCTTGAATTGCATTTTGGGGGGTGTCATCATGTTCAACAGCGCTGGTCAGACAACGCACATGATTCCTTAACCGGACTTTAGTGATGTAAAGTTGTGCGGCAATGAGTCGAAATGATGAACGGTCGTCTTGCGCGTGGCGCGGAACCTGTCAATTGACTTTAGACAAGGCGGGGGAAGCCACAACGACACGGATGATTTAGAAATGAAATTATTGGCAGAAAATTTCAAGCACTCAGCATGATCAACTCACCATATCACTTGGAATAGCCCTCGACCAATACAGGCGATTGACAGCATTTCAAAATCGAATAGAATTTTCTAGCCTAAAACAAATGGTGTGTGCTGAGCAAGCATGTTGCAATACACAATTTCAAACGCGAAGATGGTTCGTAAAACCGGATAGGCAAATGCTTCGATTGCCTTGGAACAATTCTTGTCCCACCGCACTCGTCTTTTGTAATTCGTTGGTAGCGTAGTGTCCAAACAGACTCACTTGGCGATATTAGTCTTTGTTGCACTGTTGTAGATGCACGGCACCAGGAATGTGCCCGGCCACCGGGTCGAGCGGCTCGACCTCGCCACGAAAACGCGGCGTGGCGCGGGCATCGATCAGGGTCAGGATC